>JBEPXS010000092.1:0-10334 GCA_041641755.1 Balneolaceae bacterium | reverse complement strand
GTGGGCATCATCATATACTACTTTATTAACAGGCATCACCTGACCCGTACGTCCGTTAAGTATTTCGGTATAGCCCCGGGTCTCCCAATCCTCTATCATCTGGTCACTCCATCGGGCGTTGTAATCGGCCACAGCCGACCAGGTAACAACGCATTTTATCTCGGGATACTCGGCTGCAGCAGCTACGGCCGTTTGTCCGCCCCTTGAGTGACCAAGGATGCCGATCGTATCAGTCTGCAAATGGGCTTCATCAGTGGTTATTTCTCCCTCTTTCAATGCTCCGATAACCGTGCCCACGTCATTCAGATCCTGACTTAGTGTCTCGCGGGCAAACAGGTCAAGTTGGTCAAACCCGGTCATGTTTTCTCCTACTCCATTCAGAGAAAAATTTATTGCCAGCACACCGAATCCGTTACCTGCCAACTTTGCGCAGGCATCGGGGAAGGGGCCCCAGTCTTTAAATCCCTTGAATCCGTGCAAAAAGATGACAACCGGCAACGAGTTACCTGTACCCTCGGAGGGAATATAGAGATCGTAATAGATCGGAAGTTCTTCATTTGACAGTACCGAACCTGAATGTTTCAGAACATCATCAAATTGCATAAGAAGCTTATGTTAAAATCTTGAGATGAAAATTTGCATCAGGATCCAGATCCTCTTGCCGGGCAACCTTTAACTCCCGATTAGAGGGTGACCCTTGTTCTTTGAGCTGTACCCCGGTTACCTATTAAAATCCAGCGTATCCAATTTTACCAACTTACGCAGTCCATTGATCTCTTTCTGACGAAGATAACGCCAGCGCCCCATTTTTACGTTTTTGAGTGTAAGCCCGGCGTATTCCACCCGTTTAAGCTTGGTTACTTCAGCACCAAAATATTCAATCATACGCCTTACAAGACGGTTTCGTCCCTCAAAAATAGAGAGCAGAATACCATCCCGGCCTCTTAATCTGCTCAGCTCATGGACTTTTGCCTGACCGTCTTCCAATTGAATTCCACGTAATAACTGGTCCAGTTCATCATCAGTGAGAAACCGGCTGATCTCGACCTCATAGGTTTTACGTACTTTATAGCTTGGGTGCATCAACCGGTGTGCCAGGTCGCCGTCGTTGGTGAGAATAAGCAACCCCATAGTGTGACGGTCGAGCCGACCGACCGGATATACCCGTTTGCCGGTGGCATCCTCGATCTTGTCCATCACTGTATCACGGTCACGCGGATCGTCAGTGGTAGTGATCGTATCCTTGGGTTTGTTTAACAAGATATAAACAAACGGCTCCAGGCTAAGAGTCTGCCCGTCTACCTCCACTTCATCCTCCCTGGTCACCTTGGTACCGTGTTCAGTTACTACCTCCCCGTTCACCTTAACCTTGCCTGCTTCCACATAGTCGTCTGCCTCGCGCCGGGAGCAGAATCCGGCATGGGCGATAAACTTGTTTATCCGAATCTCCTCATCCCTGGCGTAATCCTGGTTGGCTTCGTTCGGAGTTTGCTTTGGATTTTGCTTGTTACTTTTGGGTCTTCTTTTACGACGAGACGACATCTTCCACCTTATCCTGATCTCCTGAATTTTCCTGTTTATTACCACTGTTTTCCGAAGAATTACCGTTTTCGCTACCGTTGGCATCTCCACTCAGCTTTTTAACGACATTGAGCAACGAAATATCGTCAGAATCTTGTTCCTCTTCCTCCTGCTGTTTCTCAAGATCCTCCAGCTCGAGCTGGCGATCAATTAGGAATTGACGGTGTTTGGCCATATCATCATCTTTGAGGATCTCCTCGATCTCACGCGGTTTGGGCAATTCGTCTATGGAATCCAGACCAAAATGCTGTAAAAAGTGCTGGGTAGTACGGTACAGCAACGGTTTCCCGGGGGCGTCCAACCTGCCGGACACCTCTACCAAAACCTTCTCGAGCAGCTGACGGAGCATATAACCCGAATCAACCCCACGGATGTCATCAACCTCAGGTTTGGTGATCGGTTGCTTGTAAGCCACAATAGCGAGCGTTTCAATAGCCGATTGTGATAGTTTTCGGTAGGCATTTTCGTGCTGTATGATGCTCAGCCATGAATCGTATTTTTTGCGTGTAGCAAACGTAAATCCTCCTGCAACACGCTTGATACCAAATGCCAGCCCGTTTTCGTCATACCGTTGATTCAGCTTTTCTACAAAATTTTCGATGGCATCGGTTCCGAGCTCCTGGGCAATTCCATCGGGATCGCCCTGCTGGATGATATCGACCAGCTTACTGGCAGAGATCGGCTCCGGGCTCGAAAATATCAGCGATTCTATGACAGACGATAAGCGAGAACCATCTATGAATTGGTAATCATTCATTGCAAACAGGGGGTTTTTAGTACGTTTAGGACAGATCCTTTATTGAAGTGCCGGTAATACGTAAGCAAAAAGCTCATTTATGATGAAAGAGCTAAAGCGTTGGTGGTTGGTATAAGATAAAAAATTTTGGGAATTATACCTGCTCCCTGACAATAAAAAATCCGTCGTCTCCCTGTTTCTGATAAAGTGGCATCAGAATAAAACCGTCACATTGTGCGCGTATCTGCCCGTTTTTGTCATTTGCCAGCCATTCGCCCTCCTTAACCGGCTGGAAATTGGTATATCCCTGGCGCATCTCAAAATTGTCCCCATCCTCAATAATGTGCTGGTAAAC
The DNA here is from genome assembly GCA_041641755.1 of Balneolaceae bacterium. Lineage (GTDB taxonomy): Bacteria > Bacteroidota > Rhodothermia > Balneolales > Balneolaceae > JAMQKA01. Next base: position 7,662 of record JBEPXS010000092.1, on the reverse strand, counting down.
AAATTCAACCGATTGTGGCAGGTGCTTGTTTTGTTGCTTCAAATGTTGATTGTATTTCTCATAATCTGGTATGCTCGAGGAGGACAAATTACCTGCTGACGCGACCAGCAGCATCAGTGCCGCAGTATTATTGGTTATAGTAAGTTTATTTTGGTGATTCCCCCCCTCCAGGGCAAACGTGATATAACCGACATCCTGGAAAAAGCGCAATGCAGTACCACGGAGAGCCTCTTCAATCCCGAATATCATGGGAATGTTCATTGACGAGAGCAACTCAATATGGTTCGTCCTGCGTGCTGTAATAGCGAACATCTCTCCCTGTGCCGAAAAAGAATGAACATCCACGAAAATAACCGGGTAGTCGGAGTTTTCAGGGATCTCCCGGCTAATAATCTGAAGTAGCTCTTTGATCTCTACCCGTTCGCTCGACTCCAGCTCTTCGGCAGCACAACGCTGTATTTTATCAATAATAGAGGGAAACCATATACGATTCATATCCTCATCCACAAACCGCACTCCTTCATATAATGCTCGCTGATTGGCTCGGACACCAATCAACTTCCCACTGAATTGATCACCCAAACCCTGAAGTTTCTCAAACAGATTGTTCAGTGCTTCAATACCGGCCGGTTCATTACCGTGTATACCGGCCAGAATTATGATTGTAGGACCATCTTTATCACCACTGATCCTGCCAATAATTCGTGATTTTATTTCGGTTGAAAAGGAAGGATTAGAGATCGAAATCTGACTGTTCATCTTTTTTGTTACTGTTTGCATGTATAACCCTCAACAAACGGGCTGTAATTGACATATAATTCCCTTCGGTGATGATACCAACTAATCTATTATTTTTCACGACGGGAAGGCAGCCAATCTGTTGGCTCTCCATAATATCCATCGCCTCAATAATAGAGGCTTCAGGATGGATAGTGATCGGGTTTTCTATCATTATTTCCTCAACTGTGGTCTGCAGATCTTCATCATGATGCAGCGCGTTGTTATACTCACGGAATATCTTGCGCATTGTCACCAATCCCACCAAGTGTTTTTTGTCATCCTCCACCGGTACATACCGTATGCGGCGCCAGTCTATCAGATCTGCCGTAAATTCGACGATATCATCTTTCTGTACGGTAAACAGATCGGTAGTCATAAACTCTTCGACAAGCAGGCGGGTTGGCTGCCAGTGCTCCAGATCGTCCATGCGGGCACGCCCCCATTGGTGCACAGGCTCACCTTTCTTCTGATACTTAATCATAGCCGTGGTCATAGCAGCCAGACTCTGCTCCTTGGAACTATTCTCCTTAAGTAACGATCCGTAGTTTTCCACCATCCAATAGGACATCGTTTGGCCGGATTTTGTCCTCTTTTCGATAATCTCAAGATAAGTGTCGATGTCGCTTTCCCTGATTTTGGCTTTTTCAAGGCCTTCACGTGCGATCGGAATGAGTTCCTCATTTATAAGGTCTACGGCGTTGATACGATCATCATTGATCCAGCGAAACTTGGTATCCAGCCCCATCTTTGAAGCTGCCACAAAATTCATCTTCGCCTGATCAAAGTCCATCACCTCGGTAATATCAGGATAATAATCCTCCATCTTATTCATTAAGCCCAGCCAAAATGCAGAATTGGCAACTTCATCGGTAACGGTTGGACCCGACGGGAACACTCTGTTTTCAATACGAAGATGGGCTTTTCCGTTACTTACCCCGTAACAGGGACGGTTCCACCGATAAACCGTGCCGTTATGAATTTGAAGGGCGGCCAGCATTGGCGGTTCCCCCTCAGCCATCTTTTTCTCTACGTCTTCTTCAATTTCTGAACTTAATAATACCCGATAGCGGGCTGTATCTTCCTGGAAGATATCAAGAATGCTCTCACTGACCCATTCATTACCAAACGTCACCCGGGGACTACTATCGCGCAGATGATCACCAACCTGCCGTGTGTCAACCGACTGTTGGAACAGGGCAATCCTTGTTTCACTCCAAAGACGCTTGCCAAAAAGGATAGGAGATCCCACAGAGCAGGCCAACACAGGGGCCGTTATCGCCTGGGCGATGTTGTACTTCCGAACAAACTCTTCGGGTGTAACCTGCAAGTGTACCTGGAATCCGGTGTTGCACGCCTCAAGCAAAGGAGAATCAAACTTCATCAAAAGCTCATCGACACCCTGGATACGCAAATCATACTCCTCCCCACGCAACTTATTGATTGCCTGGCACAACGCACGGTACCGCTGCAGGGGCGTCATATTTTTCAGGTCAACATCAGCTTTTCGGATGGTGGGTAAAATACCAGTCAGGATAATATCACTATTTAATCCCTGGGCTGCTTTTCGTACTTTCTCAACCTGCCCGGACAGGTTCTCCTCCATCAGGGAGAGACACTTACCTTTAAATTCGAGCGGAGTCATGTTGATCTCAAGATTGAACTTCGCAAATTCGGTGGTAAACGAGTCACCGTCTTCCAGCTTCTCTAGCACCTCCATTGAGGTTGGCGAAGCTTTGGCCTGGCGATCAACCAGACATAACTCCTGTTCTGCCCCAATCCGAATAGGATCTGTTTCAAACCAATCACCATCCAGCATTTTGTCCAGTGCGTGAAGATCCTTCAGCACATTTTTCATAAACTGTTGGACCTCCTCTTGGTTGTCGGCTAACTTTACTCTTTCTTCACCCATGGTTACCCTCGTTTAGGATAGTTTTTTGACACAAGCCTGCTAGTAAATAATCTAATTTATACCGCACATTGCAAGTTCAGGCCCAGTTTTTATTCTATTGCATCTACATCAACATTAATACGGACGGCGCTGGTTCCTTTGGGTTTTTGCTGCTCATAATACTCAAAGGTACGGTCCAGAAGATGCTCTATACCTGAGGTTTTGAGTTCGGGATCCAGCTTCAGCATACTTTCCCACCGTACAAATCCCTGCATCTTAATGATGGCCGCCGGTGAGGGGCCCAGCACCGGATATTTACCGGCCACTTCACGCAGGCAACGGGTAAAAGCATGAGCAACACGACTCACTTTCTGCGAGTCCCTGCTTTTAAATTGAAATGCTACAATCCTGGAATAAGGCGGGTAGTACAGGTCCTTGCGTTTGGCCATCTCCTGGCGTGCAAATTTACGATGATCGTGCTCTCTGGCACACTGTATTGCAAAATGATTGGACTGCCAGGTTTGCAGGTATACTTTCCCTTTTTTGTGTGCCCGACCCGAGCGACCCGATACCTGGCTGAGCAGCTGGTACATCCGTTCTGCCGATCGAAATGAAGGAAAGGCCAGCTCCGTATCCGCATTAATAACACCGACCACGGTCACATTAGGGAAGTCGAGCCCTTTGGCCACCAGCTGGGTGCCCACCAATATATCAATAGCCCCGTCTCCGAAGCTCGACAAAATTTGCTCGTGGCTGCCCTTGGCCGATGTGGTATCCCGGTCCATCCGGCTGATATTTGCGGCGGGGAACAGGTCTTCCAGCTCCTGCTGTACCTGCTGCGTACCGATACCCTGCTGTTCCAGGTCTCCACCATTACAAAATCCGCACCGTCTGGGTATCTTTTGTGAAAACCCACAATAATGGCAGCGCAGCACATCTTTAATCTTATGGTAAGTTAGGCTGACCGAGCAGTTTGGGCATTCGGGAATATTTCCACAATTAGTGCATTGCAGGAAAGAAGAGAAGCCGCGCCGATTGTGCAACAGGATAATCTGCTCTTCCCGATCCAGCGCTTTTTCAACAGCATCGTGAAGGGCGACTGCCAGCGGTCCCTTCATCGCTGAACGATATTGTTTGAGGTCCAGGACATTTACCTCAGGCAGTGTTGCCCCTTCATGCCGGCTGGGAAGTGTCAGCATCTTATTCTTATTTTGCCGGGCGTTGTACAACACATTCATGCTGGGGGTGGCTGATCCCATTACCACGGTTGCATCATTCAAATAAGCCCGCATAATCGCCACATCCCGGCCATGATATCGGGGGGCAGGATCAGTTTGCTTGTAGGAAGCGTCATGTTCTTCATCCACAATAATCAAGCCTACATTTTGGACAGGCGCAAATATAGCCGAACGTGCCCCGATGGCGATCTGCTTCTTGCCTTCTCGTAAATCCTGCCAAGCGTTAAAACGGTCACGATCGGTCAATCCGCTGTGTAATACGGCAATGGTATCCCCAAAAATCTGATAAAATCGCTTGACGGTCTGGGGCGTCAAGCTGATCTCAGGCACAAGCACAATTCCACCACGTCCCTGGCTGAGGGCCTCCTTGAGTGCGTGGATATACACTTCTGTTTTTCCACTTCCGGTAACGCCGTATAACAAAAAACTAGAAAAGGTTTCTGTTTCAATCGGTCCCCTGATCTCCTCAAAAGCCTGCTGCTGCTTCTCATTCAAGCTATTTAATTTGGAAGGGGCATGTTCCAAGCCTTCAATTGTACCCGCAACCTCGACCTCTTCGGATTCTATAACCCCTTCTTCAGCGATTCTATTCAAGGTATAATACTCTAGCAGATCTTTTTCGATGAGGTCCTGTTGCAGTCCAGGCAAACCCAGTTCACAGAGTTTCTGTAAAGCTTTAATCCATTTGTAGTCTTTGTCTTCTGACAGATATTCCTCTACCAGTGCCTGCGCCTCCTCGAGCGAGCTGTCGGGGTGCCAGTCCCACTGCTTTTCGGTCTGTGGCTTCATCTTCATGGCTGGTCGTTCCCAAATCTCGAGGATCCCATTATTAATCAGACTGCTCAGTGCTTTCTTATATGAGCCGTCGGACCATCGTTTACGAGCCTCATCATAAAGATATTCCTCTTTTCCTTCGATCTCACGGAATATTTCCTCTTGATATTCATTCAGTGTGGTTTTGGAAGGAATTTCGTTGGTCTGAAGATGCTTTTCGGAATAAAAATTAAGTCCGACCGGAAGGGCAGTCTGGATCACTTCGCCCCAGCCACAGTAATAAAATCGATGAATCCAGCGGGTTAGGTCCAGCAGTTCGTCGGAAAGGATAGGTTCTTCGTCGAGAATCTCTTCTATGGCGCGTGTTCTGAAATCCGGTTTTTCCCGGTGCACCTTGACGACCATACCGATCGACATATGCTTCTGGAGGGGTACCCAAACCCGCAGACCGGGCTTAACCTGTCCCTCAAACCTCTCCGGGACAGCATAGGTAAAGGGATACCGAACGGCCGTGGGGAATACTATATCCGCAAACTGTTGCAATAAAATCTTTCGCTTATGGTGATCAGTTGCGGAGTAGCATATCCAATTTACATCCTCTAGTCAATACTGCTTTTATCTTATACCAAAAAAAGGTATAACAGCAGTATGAAAAAAGGAATGACAAATATTAAACCGCCTCTTCTGTAGCTGTTGTCTGTCATAGCAATGGGGTTTATTTATTAAACACATTTTTTGGGATTTTATTTTAATGGGACCATATTAATCGCTCTCTTTTTTCTGTATAGCATATCTGATTCCCTAAATTCCTCTTACAGCCAACGCCCGGCTGTAGTTCCAAGCGGGATTTTTTGCAAATATTCAAAATCAAATCAACTATCACATTCTGTTTCACAATGCTGATCATTTGAGCTCCTCCCAGAGAGCTTAGGTTTGATTATAGCTTGTTTCTCACCCAAGCCATCCTGTCCGATCCAGGCTTCGGTATTGAATCGCTTCAGCGACATGATTAGGACAAATTGTCTCGGCTTGTTCCAGATCCGCAATGGTCCGCGATACTTTAAGAATCCGGTCATAAGCCCTGGCAGAAAGCCCCAGAGTGGTTATCGCCTTTTTGAGCATTTGTGAGCTTGTGTCATCAAGCTGGCATATTTTCCGTGCTGTCTTGGTATTCATCTGGGCGTTGCAATACACGCCATTCACCCCTAAAAATCGATTGGTCTGAATCTTACGCGCCTCAACAACCCGGGACCGTATTTTTTTCGATGACTCTCCTTTAGATTTACTGGATAGCTCCTCGTAACTCACCTTTTGCACCTCGATATGGAGATCAATCCGATCGAGCATGGGACCGCTGATCTTGCCCAGGTAACGCTGCATCTGGGCGGGTGAAGCCCCCGCTGGATCTGTGGCATCATACCAGTCGCCGGTCGGTGACGGATTCATCGAAGCTACCAGCATAATACGGCTCGGATAGCTAACACTCATTCGTGCCCTTGAGATACTGACGGATCCATCCTCCAGTGGTTGCCGCATCACTTCCAGTGCACTGCGTTTAAACTCCGGCAATTCATCCAGGAAGAGAACGCCATTATGCGCCATCGATATTTCGCCCGGCATCGGGATACTTCCTCCGCCTACCAGTGCTACATCAGAAACCGTATGATGCGGTGAACGAAACGGGCGTTGTGTAACAAGGGCCTCTCCGGAGGGCAAAAGGCCCGATACAGAATGAATCTTGGTGGTTTCAAGAGCCTCATCCAAGGTTAAAGGGGGAAGAATTGTGGGCAGCCGCCGGGCCATCATCGTCTTCCCGGAACCGGGCGGGCCCACCATAACGGCATTATGCCCCCCGGCAGCTGCTACCTCAAGAGCACGTTTTACATTCTCCTGGCCCCGAACATCACTAAAATCAAGAATCTCTCCCTGGCCATTGGTACTAAACATTTTCTCTACATCCACCCGCAACGGTGTTCCAATATCATCTTCCAACCAACCCATTACTTCGACTAACTCCTTAAATGCATAAACGTTAATCCCTTCGACGACCGCTGCTTCCGGTCCATTTTCGGCGGGAACAATAATATTTTCCATACCCTTGTTTTTTGCCTCCACGGCCACCGGCAATATTCCTTTCACCGGCCGGAGTTTGCCATCCAGTGCCAGCTCCCCTACAATCATGGTGGATCCCAGCTTATCCGTCTTAAGCTGACGGGATACGCACAGCAACCCAACTGCGATAGGCAGATCAAAAGCACTACCCTCTTTGGGCAGATCAGCCGGGGCCAGGTTTACGGTTACACGGCCGCGTGGGAAACTGGCATCCGAGTTTTTAAGTGCCGCTTCTATCCGATCACTTGATTCACTCACAGCACGGTCAGGCAATCCCACTAAAAAATACTTAGGCATTCCCGACGACATATTCGTTTCCACTTCAATGACTTTAGCGTCTACCCCGATGGTAGCAGCGCTGTACACTCTTGCCAGCATAGATTAACCCTTGCTTTTTATTTAGTCTGTTTACTATATAAGACCGATGGGAGGGGCAATCCTTACAATTAAAATTTATTGGATTGGATAATCAGCGGAGATTAAATCGATGATCGGACACAGGGGGGGGTAAGCGATTTTGAATCTTTATAATTCAAAATTCGTATTAAGTGCTGTACCAATTTAAAACAGAAAGTGTGAGAACACTCTTTTCAAAGTTCAAAAACATGACAAAAGAGATTATGAAAACATCAGAATCAAAAAAGACCTTTAAAGAGGAATTACAAGGTACTGTATCCCAAATCATCAAACAGGTTAGGAAACTGATTAAAGAGGGTAATGCCCGGCGACTTGTGATTCAGGGTAAGAATGGCAAAGTACTTTTCCAGACGCAGCTGACAGCCGGGCTTGCCGGAACCGCCCTGGTTACTGCCATGGCCCCCATTGTGTCTGCAATCAGTATGTTCGCCCTGTTCATGAATGACGTAAAGA
>JBEPXS010000091.1:0-10362 GCA_041641755.1 Balneolaceae bacterium | reverse complement strand
TTATAAAACAAAAAGCCCCGCCGATCCCGGTGGGGCTTTTTGTTTTGAAAGAAAAAACTTCCATCGGATGGCTGTGTTTGCCATTCCGATGGATTTAGAAAGGCTTTTAGCTATTGAAAAGAAACCCACCGGGTCGCAAGTGCAGCGGGCCGGTGAGAAACATTAATTTTATTATCTAGTCTTTATTGGGTCGCACTTAGTTCCCGTACAATCCGAAGGGTTTCCCCGGTGTCTTCCATTTCAAAAAAGTGCACGCGCTCTTCATCGGAATTCGGGGAGTGCAGGGCCATAATCAACCGACCGTCAAACGTAGTGAAGAGGCTGGGATGGCCGCCATCATCGGTATAGACAGGCTCTTCCCGCTGAGTCCAGGGGCCGGCAAGCTCACCCGACTCAGAAACAGCCAATCCGGAAGTATACACACCGTTATTGTAGCCGGACCACAACATAAACAGTTTACCTGACTTGCTGCGATACAACCATGGGGCATCGGTTACCCAGCTACCACTTCCCCAGTCTTCGGACCTTGTAGCCCAAGGAGCCGCACTCCCATGAAAAAGTACCTCGTGGTCTCCTGCTGTTTTTGACAGGTCTTCGGTAAGCTGCACCATTGATACAGCCCCGTCCACGATCTGCACCCACTCATGGCAATAAACCATGTAGGGCGTACCATCTTCTTCCCATAATGTGCCATCAAGTGTCATCATCTCTTTTGGCAGGGTTGGCTCATTGGCAAAAGGTTTAAACGGTCCAAGTGGAGAGTCGCTTACAAGCACCTGGGAGGCCCGCCTGACTCGTGGTAACCAATTAAACCACTCATCCCACTGCTCAGGTAGTTCTTTGCCAGAACTAAAGGTCAAGAAAAGATAGTACTTGCCATTATATTTATGCATCTCGGGTGCCCAGATACTATTGATATCCACATCCTCTCCCCACATCTCGTCAGGCGTTCGGTAGACTATATACGGGCCTTCCCATGTTTCCAGGTCTTTGCTTGTATAAACCCTGACGCCGGCACCTCTTGCTGAAGAAGTAATGTAATAGGTGTCCGTTGAATCATCGGCCAGCACATTGGCATCCCGCATCCTTACGTCTGACAGCTCTACTTTTGAAACATCATCCTGGCCGTAAACAACTGATTCCGGCAGGCAAAATGCGATTACCGTTATCAATCCTGTTACAAATAAAATCGAACGTTTTGACTGTAAGCATCTCTGTTTCCCAATCACCATGGTAGTTATTTTTAGTTATCTTGTTTCATTAGTGTCTGGCTATGTTATTCAAGTGATCAACTTCCAGCGGCTCCAAATACAATGAACTTATAGATACTGCTTTCTCAATAAGAATAATAAGATGTAGATCTATCGAAACACCAACAGTGTATATCGGTAAGGAAGTATTTTTGTAAATGACCACTTCAATTAAGATCGATACCTAATCAACTTATTTTAAAAATAAAAATGATAATGTATCAGCTATATTATAAGCTGGCAAAACCATTACTAACCAGATTGCATGAAATTTATCATCTGCTTAACCTGAATTTACAGAAAAGAACTAGTCTACCATATAACAAGCGGTTTTTTAGCTTAAGATTGAGAAAGGATAATTTCCATTAGAAAAGCAGATAAAAATTTTACTTATTTAAAAAATAGCAAGACGGTGAAACCAATCATGGCATATTTTCGGGGCGAAAGCTAAAATGTTTTTTTCATTTATTTATGGCTTCTATATTTTTCTGTTAACCTTGCTAAGCGGAGCCCTCCTGCAAAAGGCACTGTACAAACTATGGGCAGTTGGAAATAGAAATAAGCCTCCTCACTTTTTCCGGATCCTCCTCTTGGGTATAGTTGGCATTTCCTCACTAACAGCTCTAGTAGCCTTTATTTTCAAAATTAATGCTGTCGTCCATTTTATTTTTGTGCTATTTGTGATTGGTGGTACCGCAATCTTTAGAGAGGAAATACTTTCTTGGTACAACTATTATTTTAAAAGGGCCTTAGAATACAAGGTTACTTCAATAATTGTGTTTTTAATATATGTAAGTAGTATCAGTGAAGCATCCGGTTTGGTTTCGATAGGTGATACGGGGTATTACCATATCCCACTTGTTAAATGGCTAAATGAATATGGATTAGTCAAGGGGCTGGCAAACTTGCAAGATTCGCTGGGTTTTGTGTCTGGATGGTTTTATTACGTATCACTTTTTGATTTCGGGTTATTTGAGGATCTTACCTATCATGTTCTTAATGCACTGGCATTTGTTTGGGGATGGGTGTTCGTAGCATTAATGTTAATACATTTCAGAGAGGGTAAGTATGGAGTAAAGGATTTTTTGCTTATTCCTATTACCCTGTTGCTGTGTTCCAAAATCCAATTTATTGCTTCCATCAGTCCACAACTTAGTCTCTCGATAATGATATTTTGGGTTATCTATGAGTCATTTTCACTGATAGAACAAAAAAATATTACGGATGCTCAACTTGGATATCTTATTCTGATAGCTGCCTACTGTGTGTTTGTTAAGCTAAGTGCAGCTCCGGTATTGCTTTTCCTTTTGGTACCGACTATTTATTATATCGTAGAGAGATGGGATAATAGGGGACTTTCTTACTCTGAAATAATTAAAATAGCAATCCCATCGATCATTCTATTCTCTTTTTTTATATATCAGAATATCATAGTGAGTGGATATCCCATTTATCCAGTACCAATCTTCGATGTGTTTAACGTGGACTGGAAAGTACCAGAAAAACAGGTGGAGTTTTTAGTAGAACATATAAGGAAATTTGGTGTTAATCCTCAGTATCAACAGTTCGATAGTCAATACTTTTCAAATTTTTCCTGGATACTACCTTGGTTCGAACGGAATCTGTATTCACGTGAATTAGTCACAACTGTTGCTTTTGTCCTTTTACCTCTATCGGTAGTCATTAGTTTAGTTAAATTGACCATTCATAAAGAAAGGCCTGGTGCCGTTTTACTGGGGACGAATTATTTAGTACTTATAATGGCTATTTTATTTTGGTTTCTATCCAGTCCGGATCCAAGGTTCGGTTCGGTATGGATATTGACAACATTATTCTTTCCATTGGCTTTACTTTTAAAGTTTAATAGAAATACGGCTGACAGATGGTTGCGAGTAGCTGGCTGTTTTTATTTGCTGCTTTTAGCCGGGTGGATTTGTTATTTTGTTGCGAGAACCAATACATACACCAATACAATTGGTGATAGAAACTATATGCTGGTCTGGCTGCGGGATCTTAATACTCCAGAATACAAGAGGATTAAAATAGCAGATGGTACCATTATACATGTTCCTGAAGACGGTTTTCATCCCAGGCCGTATAACATTCCCCTTCCAAGTACAGGGCAAGAATTGAATTATAGAAGTAAAATCGATACTGCCATCAAGCGAAGAGGTCACTCAATTAACAAAGGTTTTAAGCCAGTTGCGATACTTCAATCTCAATAATAGAGCTAACAACTTAGGATATGGATTTAATATCGATTGTTATTCCTGTTTACAATGAGGAAAAAACGGTAAGAGAAGTAGTAACCCAGGTTCAATCTCTTTCCTTTAATAAAGAGATTATTTTAGTGGATGATGGTTCAACCGATGCCACAAAAAATATACTTGATACTTTGAAAACAGATAATGTGAATGTAATACGTCACCAAACAAACAGGGGAAAAACTGCGGCTCTAAAATCGGCATTTAAAGCAGTTCAGGGGGATATCATTGTTATCCAGGATGCAGACCTGGAATATGATGCCGAAGAGATAGAACACTTGGTAAAACCAATAAAAAATAACAGGGGAGATGTTGTTTATGGTAGTCGTTTCTTGGTCCGCCGTGCTAGCCGGGTACTCTATTTCTACCATTACTTGGCAAACAAGTTTCTGACTTTTTTAAGTAATCTATTTACCAACAAGAATATGACTGATATAGAAACCTGTTACAAGGCTTTTCGTCGTGATTTAATCACAGAAATGCCGATATCCAGTTCGGGCTTTGGCTTTGAAGTGGAAACAACGGCTAAAATATCCAAGACGAATGCACGGATTTATGAAGTACCCATATCATATTATGGCCGGACTTATGAAGAAGGGAAAAAGATTAATACCTTAGATGGGATGCTCGCTTTCTGGTATGTGCTTAAATACAATATTTTCACCTCGAGTGATACAAAAGTTTATATAGAAAAGGTCAATGCGTATTTAAAAGAAGATGAATAGGGATTCCAATTCGTTCTCCGGTTCGGAGCAATTCCAGTATGAAGGGCATGACCTAGAAGCCATGCAGGTGGCTGGTAATTATTATCATTGGATTCTTGATCTTTTTGGCCCGTTCAGGGGAGACCATATTCTGGAAGTCGGGGCTGGAACAGGGAACCTGTGTTCCATTATTCTCGAAAAGTGGCACGATGATATTCGTCAATATATTGCTTTGGAACCGGATCCAAAACTTTTCAGACAATTAACAATACGGTGTAAAAATATTCCAGGGATAGAGCTTGAATTTCAAAACTGGTTCTTATCCGATGGAAACACATACATGAGCAAAAAGGAAATTGATACGATTCTATATGTGAACGTTTTGGAACATGTAGAAAATGATCGGGCTGAATTGGAACGAGCGGCAGCCCTTTTAAAAAAAGATGGACATCTTTTGACATTTACTCCCGCAATGCCCTCCCTGTATAGTAGGTTAGATAACAAGTTAGGGCACTACCGCAGATATCGGCTAGAAGATATGAAACAGAAAATCAGCCATACAGGATTAAAAGTTGTGAAAGCTCACTACGTTGATTTTGTAGGCTTTTTTTTATGGTGGTTCAAATACAGAGTCTTAAAGCATAGTAAAATTCAAAAAGAACAAGTTAGGTTGTTTGATCGTACCGTTGTTCCCATATTGAAAAAGTTTGATCCAAGTCGCTATCTGCCCCTTGGAAAAAATGTGATGGTTATTGGTAAGAAAATTTAATTAAAGCGGTCATCAGCAACATAGTTCTTAATCAAAAGCTTTTTTATCTAATTACAGAAACTAGGCAGAAATTGATAATAGACCCTAATTCAGAAAATTAAAGGGTATAGTCGCCAAGGAATCAAAGATGCAAGGACAAAGACTGCAGATTTTACTTATTATTGTAGCAATTGCATATCTAGCAGGATGTAGTAAAACCAAACCACCGAATATAATCATTATGTATTCGGACGATCATACTGCACAAGCCATCGGTGCTTATAGAGAGGCATTAGACTATGGCTTAAAACTTGATCATACGCCAACTCCAAATATAGACCGATTGGCGGAAAATGGCATGCGTTTCGATAATGCTTTTGTTACCAATTCATTATGTAAACCTGCCCGAGCTGTACTTCTGACGGGTTTGCATACCCACAAAAATGGGTTCCGGACAAATGAAAATTATTATTTCCTTGACGAGGAAACATTTCCCATGCTGCTTCATGAAGAGGGGTATCAAACAGCTGTGATTGGGAAATGGCACCTGGGTACCAAACCTCGAGGATTTGATCATTACGAGGTCTTGCACTCTCAGGGAACATATTATAATCCTACTTTGCGCACCCCTAATGGTGAAGTGAATCGACAAGGTTATACGAGCGACATTATTACCGAACGTACGCTTAACTGGCTAAAGGGACGGAGAACAAAAGACGAGCCTTTCTTTTTAATGTATAATCATAAAGCCCCCCATCGGAACTGGCTTCCGGGTCAGGAGCATCTTGATGACTATCGTGATCATGATCTTCCAGAACCGTCCAGTTTATTCTATAACTATTCTGGATTGGCAGCACCAGCTCAAAAATATAATTTAGAAATAGCCACAGAATTGCAGTGGGGATCGGATTTTAAAGTTCCATTGAACCCCGAAACCGGTGATTCTACGGATTGGATGAAAGTAGTTAAAGTTAACAAGCTAACAAAAAAACAACGAGACCGAATTGAAAAGGCATATTCAGAGGAGAATAAACAACTTTATGATAGATACAATCAGATGTCTGAAAAGGAGCGGCTGCGATGGAAGTACCAGCGCTACGTGAAAGATTATCTCCGAGTTGTACGAAGTGTAGATGATGGCGTCGGTAAGATTATGACCTACCTTAAACAGAAGAATTTAATTGATAACACCGTGATAATCTACTCAGCGGACCAAGGCTTCTTTTTAGGAGAAAACGGTTGGTACGACAAGCGATGGATCTATGAAGAATCGCTTCGAATGCCCCTTATTATTCATTGGCCTGATGGTATTAAACCGGCATCGGTGAGTAAACAATTGGTTCAAAATATCGATTTAGCTCCTACAATTTTGGAACTTGCCAACATTGATATCCCCAACAAAATGCAGGGGAAGTCGCTTAAGCCTTTATTGACAGGTAATAGTCCAGACAATTGGCGTGATGCAGTGTATTATCATTATTATGACCATTATGATTACGGTGAAGAACCTATTAAAATACCCAGACACTATGGGATACGGACTCATCGTTTTACACTGGCCCATTACTACATGATGGATATGTGGGAGATGTTTGACCTCAAAAACGATCCGGAGCAATTAACTAATGTATATGGACAGAAAGAATACATTGATGCTCAACGACGTCTCAAGGAAAAGATCCGTGAGCTACAACAACAATATGAGGTAGAGTACCATAAGAGTGAATAGCCATCACCACGTCTACTGCTGGGTCTTAAAGGAATCTGCTAACCAGCGGGATTCGAGAAGTTAAATTTTTAGAATTTGTACTGATAAACTCCATGTTCGAACCGAACTACTTTCTTTTGACCTCATCCCTAAAAACTGGTCCATTCTAAAGTAGAGTTTTCGGGCAATATTACTACCTTAATCTAAATCAATATTGTCACGAAAAAATCCAAGTTTACCGAGTTGCAGATCGACTTTGCCCTCCACCAAGCCGATACCGGAACCAAGGTGGCAGGACTCGAACCGGCAACATGGCTTTAACCATCACCATCATTGGTTTTGAAATCCCTAGAGGGTTAGGTATGCAATAGAACTACTATTTATGATGAAAACAGTTTTTTAAAGAACTCCATTACTCCCTTTTCCTTATCATTCTTACCAGTACGTCCTCCACTCAATTTATCGTAACTGGGTTTTGGAAGCTCAAGCTCTTTACCCTTTTTCTTCTGTCTTTTACCGCGACCTCGTTTCTTCTTGCTTTTACTCTTCCCTTTACTGTGTCCCCGGCCTTTATTCTTATTTTTTCGTTCTTTTAGTTTCTTTTTCACTTCATCAGGAAGCGGCAGCTCCTGGGGCGCTTCGCCGAGCTCATTTTTCAGCTGGTTGATATCGCTGCGATCCTGTTTTGAAACCAGTGATACAATCCGGCCGGCCTTGCCATCACTGACCAGACCCGCCCGGTAACGGTATTCGTCAGAATCGCCGGGCACATCATAGTTGATAACCTGTTTTACATTTTTGATATCAAGATCGGCGGCAGAAATATCGGCAACCAACAGGAATTGGACATCCCCATTGGTAAAGTTGGCAAAGCGTTGAGCCCGTTTTTCATCCGATAACTTACCGTGCAGACTGGTAGCAGAATAATTTCTCTTTCTAAGCACGCGGTACAACCGATCGGTTCCCCGTTTGGAGGCGGTGAAAATGACACAGGTGTCGGCAGGGGTGGAATCAATATGGGCCATCAGCGTGGTTATTTTCATCCGGTTGGGCACTTTGATGTACCCCTGTTTCAACTGACTCGAAACCTCGGGTGGCTTGGTCGTCAGCTGTCCATTGGACCGCACATTTTCGAATCCAACTACTTCCGGCTCCTCCATCAGATACTCCAACAGGTCTTTAACCTCATCATTAAATTCAGAGGCATATCCCAAAGCCTGGTAATCACTAACAACACGTTTCTTAATATCTTTCACTTTGGATACCAGGTCGAGTGATATTAAATCCTCGATTTTATCGAGTACCAACAGCTCGACGTCCCGTAATATAATTCGGTTCTCTTCTAGTATTTCCAGCAGGCGTCCGGGATTGGCGACCAACACCTGTACGCCGTCGCTGATCATTTTTTCCTGTTCATCCCAGTCGCCCTCCATAGCTACAGTGGCACATTCAACCTGGGCATGATATCCCATAGCCCATACCAGTTCGTCAATTTTTTGGGCGTCTTCATGGTGGGGCGTTAATACAAGTATCTGAGTGCCCCTTTCCTCTTCGGTATCAATCAGCTTTTCGAGAGCAGGTATGATAAAAGAACCATACTTGCCTTTTTCATCTTCCTCCGATTTAATAAGGATATCTTTTCCTTCAAGAGCCTTCGGTATGATTGACTGTTGAATATCGGTAGGTTCCTGGTAGTTCACATCTCGAAGCCCGCTCATCAGTTCGGGGCTCAAATTCATCTCATCGAATGACAAAGTACTCACCTTCTTTTTTTGTTAACATTTGCTCACTTAGCTCGCTTCAAAAGCAAACGAGCGTTCAATACGCAAGAATATACAAAACTTATCTGCTTTGCTCACATACACTTGCCACAAGATTAATCCTTTTGAACTTTAAAATTATTATGCAACGTAAAAGAATAACTTGACCTGCGAGCGTATAGGAAAATCAACAATATAATTAACAGAAGACCTATTATACCTGTTAGGCCTGCTTCGGGACCAAATCCACCGCCGGTAAACAGATCGGGTCCGGTTTCCCTTACCTGCAACAGTGAGCTTCGGGCGGGACTGCCACTCACCGGAAGGCCAAAAATTCCACCCTGAAAGAAGTTCCAGGCCGTATGTAACCCAACTGAAAGTGCCAGGCTACCGGTTAACAGATACGGCAATGCAAGTACCACTCCTGCCAGCATAATATTGAACAGTGCAATATTACTCACATTTGGGTTTCCGGCATGCATAATCCCAAATACCAAAGAGGAAACTGCAACAGCCAGAATAGCTGCCTGTGTGGAAGAGCCCCGTAAACCATAAAAACCCTCTACTAAATTTGTAATCTGGTATCCACGGAACATAAGCTCTTCATAAAATCCCACCAGGAGCATACCGGCCAGGTATCCCAACAGTGGGAGCGGGTAGAACGTACTGAAACTACGCTCCCAGCCAAATCCGGTAAAGCTTAACCATCCCAATGATAACTGTAAAACAAATATAAAGGCCATAGCGAGGCCCCCGATTGCCAGCCCTGCCCCAAGTTCCCGGAACCACTTTTTCTCAATTGAGAGACCAAGTGAACGCATGGACCGTTTATCTAAAAACCGAACGGCGATCCACGTACTAAGCACAAATGCAGTTGTTCCGGGAACACGACCTGCTAAAAATCCCGGGCTTGTGGTAACATATCCCAACAGATAGTGGGCAACCCCCAGGAAAAAAAGCATCATCATCAGTTGAAGAAACAGCCGCCATCCCGACCGTAAGCGTCCATCTTCCGGGTTATAAAATAAATTCATCGGTTTAGAAACATTTATTCTTGAATATAAGTTGTAGCAGTCCTAACGTAGGATTTCATCCTAAAAGAACAAACTTTTTTATGAGTGACCGATTTGTACTACATGCATCACAAGAAACTGTTGAAAAGGTTTTTGGGGTTTCAACCCAGCGAACCGATTATTTTGAACCTAATTACAATATTACACCCGGCACCCGTGTACCTGTTGTTTTTTACGAAAACAACGAACGGAAAATATTTGATTTCCAATGGGGAATGATACCGGATGGGGCTGAAAATGAAAAAAAAGGACTCGAGAACATTAACCTCCCCCTTGAGGCGCTTGGCAGTGAACAGTATTCCGAGACCTTTAAGCAGCGGAGATGTATTATACCCGCTAATGGATTCTACAAATGGAAATCCAAAGAAAAGGACAGTACTCCTTTCTATATCCGGCTACTCTCCAACAAGGTGATGGGACTGGCCGGTATCTATTCGGTCTGGCAGGCAGAAAGCGGGCGCGATGTATATTCCTTCACCCTGCTGACCACAGAGGCTAATGCCTTGGTACAACCGGTTGGCTACCGTATGCCGGTAATCCTGCGCAGGGAGCACTACTCTATCTGGCTTGGGGAAGATGAGGCGGAGTTGACACCTGAATCACCCGTTCTTAAACCGTTTGATTTGACACAGATGGCTGTCAACAGGGTAACGGAAGATGTTAACGATCCTGATAATAACAGCCCCGAGCTTATACAGCCAATACCGAAGTGATTGCAGTGAACAGTGTGTCAGAAATCAGAGGTTGCTTATTTCTTAATGAATTGGCAGGGCTTAATACGCTTGACGCGTAACTCGTGGTTCGTGCTTATATAAGTAGTTATCCTTTTAAAAGTTAGCCATCACGGGGTAACGT
>JBEPXS010000090.1:0-10399 GCA_041641755.1 Balneolaceae bacterium | reverse complement strand
CGACCGGCTCGAAATACGTAGGGCTAAAACAATAGAGGGCTTAAAAGATGCAGAGCCTAAAATTATCTGGAGAAAACATGAATCCGGCCCAATGGGATCCCACATCTGGGCACCTGAGCTACACTTTATTGACGGGAAATGGTATATGTATTTCGCTGCCGGTGGATCTGAAGATGTTTGGGCCATTCGGATGTATGTACTGGAGAATGGTGCCGCCAACCCAATGAAAGGAGAGTGGGTGGAAAAAGGACAAACCAAGACGAAATGGGAAACCTTTTCGCTGGATGCCACCACATTTGAAGATCGTGGTACAAGATATATGGTATGGGCCCAGCATCCGCCAGAATATGATGGCAATACTGCCTTATACATTGCTGAAATGGACACACCCTGGAGTATTGTACAGCCGCAGGTTGAACTTACCCGGCCGGAATACGAATGGGAAGAACAACTTTTTAAAGTCAACGAGGGGGCTGCCGTAATCAAGAACGACGGTAAAATCTTTATGACATATTCTGCCAGCGGCACAAACCATAATTACGCTGTGGGTTTACTTACTGCAGATGACGACGCCAATCTGCTCGATCCCGAATCGTGGAGTAAATCACCCAGGCCGGTATTCAAGACATCTGAAAAAAATGGAATTTATGGTCCCGGCCATAACAGTTTTACCACTACTCCCGATGGTTCCACTGATCTGCTGATTTATCATGCGCGAAGCTATAAAGAGATTGAAGGAGATCCGTTGGATGATCCCAACAGGCATACCAGGGTTCAGGTATTAAAGTGGAACGAGGATGGTACACCGCAGTTTGGTGTTCCCGTACCGGATAACGCTCCAACAGACCCGGAAAAGAGATAAGTTGTTTGAAATTTTCAGCAGGTATGTTTAAGAGAGTTTGTTCTTGAAAAAATGAGAAAGAAGATTGGCAGGAAATAAAATAATTGTCAGACCTGTCGCATCTCGCTGGTTAGTAAAGAGTTTTTTAAAAAGAGAGTAACTGTTTTGTCAAGAACAGTTAAAAACAAAAACCTAAAATCAGAGAGCTATTATGCAAAGAGACGTTCAAAATAAGCGTATGGAATTGGTATCCCTGCCAGCAGTTATAATTATTCTTGTTAGTCTATCCTTCAAAACGGTGGATGCCCAGAGTATTTTAGGAGCGAGGTCGGTGAGCTTAGGGCAAGCTTCTACGGCCCTTCCCAACACAGAATGGGCGCTGTTTGGCAATCCAGCTATGATGAGTGCAGAACGTGGATCTATCTCTTTTTTCGGTATACGGTACTATGGATTTACCGAAATTACCGATATGGCCGCTGCCGGCAGCTATCCTACCAACTGGGGAGTACTGGGCGTAGGAGCACATCGCTATGGGTTTGACCTGTTCAATGAAAACAGGGTTCGAATCGCATATAAAAACGCAATCCAACGATTTCATTACGGAGTAGTGCTGAATTACAACCATGTAGTCCAGGGAGCAGGATATGGATCGGATGGGGCTATAGGGATAGACGCAGGTATTGCAGCCATGCTTTTTGAAGGGGCGTGGATAGCAGCAAGGGCTACCAACATCAACCAGCCCAAGTATGCCAAAATTGAAGAATCATTGCCCAGAGAGTTAGCCATCGGGCTCTCATATCAACTCTCCGAAATTGCACTTTTCACTTCTGATATGGTAAAGGATGTCCGGTTTCCGCTATCTTACCGGGGTGGTATCGAGGTTTATATTTTTCAGGATTTTGCAGGGAGGATTGGAGTCACAACATCACCGGTAACCTTCTCAGGAGGGTTCGGGTATTCTACCAAAGTTTGGCGGATTAATGTGGCAGCACAAAATCATGTGGAGTTGGGAATTAGTCCGGGACTGGATCTTACGATCAAATTTTAAGGATTTGAACGGCCGATTAATACAAAAGCAGAGAGTCATGAAGAGAATACTATTCATTGTAGGCTTGATCACTTCGATAGCGGGTAACAGTGCCGCTCAACAGCCCGATACTGTGCGGTCAGATGTAAGGGATGACCTGGAACGAGCCCTCGAGGATTTTGATCCGGAAGATTCGGAGTTTAACACCGAACAATTCACACAGTTCCTGCTTGAGTTATCTGCGAATCCTGTAAACATCAATGCTGATGGAGTTGATGAACTGATGCAGGTGCCGGGCATAAACCTAAAGCAGGCACGATCGATCATTGACTATCGGAAAAACCTGAAACCCTTTGAGTCGATCGATGAGTTGCAGGAGGTTCCGGGTATCGGACGGGTGACGCTGGAACGAGTGCACCCGTATGTAACTGTTGGGACCGGTGCTGAATTGAGCAAAGTATACACTGATCCCCGTTACTGGACAAGCGGGGGCAAGTTTGAGGTCTATTCCCGCTATCAGCAGAAACTGCAAAAACAGGAGGGATATATTCGACCCGATTCAACAGGATTCCTGGGGAACCCCGTAAAATATTATCAGCGGCTTCGGTATCGCAGCAATCATATCTCTGCAAATCTGACGCAGGAAAAAGATGCCGGAGAGCCGCTGGATAGACCTACAGAGTTCGATTATAATTCCTGGCATCTTGCAATAACCGAAAATGGTAAACTTCAACAATTGGTAGTTGGAGATTATAACCTCTCCTTTGGGCAGGGACTTGTTTTATGGAATGGCGGTGCGTTTGGCAAAGGGAGAGAGGTAACCGGTACGGTTGCTAAAAGTGAGCGGGGCATAAAACCCTATACGTCTTCGATGGAGGCCAACTATTTTCGGGGTATCGCCGCTACGTATGGTAACAAGATCCGGATTACAGGTTTTTACTCCGACCAGTCGAGATCGGCCTCGGTGGTAAACGGAGACACCACCCGGTTCCCCAGTGACGATGGCATGCACCGTACACTGAACGAGGTTGCAAAGAAGGGAAGCCTGAATCAAACCATGTACGGTGGAAGGTTCAGGGCGGAGTTTCCTTTTGGGTTTGTCGGGGGATCAGGTTATTACGCTTCATTTGATAAACATATTTTCCAGGGTTCTGCTATTTATAACCAGTATGATTTTAGTGGAAACAATACTTCTGCTCTAGGGATCGACTATAAATTGTTGCTGGGGCCGGCACTCCTGTTCGGAGAGGCAGCCCGGACTCAAAATGGGGGATACGGTATGATAGCGGGTGTAGAGAGTACTATCACCGATGATACCGAGCTCACTGTGGCCTATCGAAAGTACCAGAAAAATTTTCAGGCGGTTTACGGGGCGGGGTTCGGGGAACAGTCGGGAGAACCCCAAAACGAGGAGGGAATATACGTGGGATTTCGACACGAGATAAGCTCCCGAATACAGGTTAGTGCTTATTTCGATCAATTCCGGTTTCCCGCACCGAGGTTTGGGACCCATCAACCCACGCAGGGGTATGACTGGCTGGGTTTAATTGGGGTAGATCTGAATGAGGACCTTCAGTTTTATATACAGGGCCGTAGCGAGATCAAAGATGACGAATACGAAATGGTTGACTCCTTTGGTCGCAAGCAGCGCAAACTCGGCCGTTCTCATCGGGCCAGCCTGCGGACACATTTTGAATATTGGGTAACGCCTGCCATCCGACTACGAAATCGAGTTGAAGTTGTGCAATCCCATCCTGCCGGGGCTTCAAGGGAGTATGGTTACCTCCTCTACCAGGATATCCGGTATAAACCGAACCGGCAGTGGACATTTGATGCACGTATCACCATGTTTGAGACAGAGAGTTATGGTAGCAGGGTATACCAGTTTGAGAACGATCTACTTTATGTTTTCTCTAATTCGGTGCTATATGATCAGGGGCAGCGATTGTATTTTCTTCTGAATTATGAGCCCTTTGAGTTTGCAGAAATATGGGCCAAGTTCGGTATCACCGTATTCGAAAATAAACAGGTACTCGGCAGTGGCCTGAATGAGATAGAAGGAAACAGGCGGAGTGATTTGGGAGTACAGGTAAGATTCGTTTTTTAGGTTCGATTATCTTTACTTTATTTTTCTCTATAAAGCCATCTGAGTAATTTTTAAAATCGGTTTTTACCCAAAAACATTGGTCAGGATAAATACTCAAAAACTCTTGACCATATTAGGGTGATGTTGTTATTTAAAATGGTAGCTTGACTAGGCTGACAATTATTCTTACCTACGTGCTTGAAAAAAGGTGAGTTACTATCCTTTGAATGAACAAAAACTATGACATTAGCAGGTTGGAGCGTAATATTTGTGATCGTACTGTGTCTGGTACTGTTGATATCGACCAGGCTATCGCCGGATATAATTTTTCTGGGCGGGCTTACGCTGCTTATTGTCGGCAATATTATTACACCTGAGCAAGCGCTGGCAGGATTTTCTAATCAAGGGATGTTAACGGTAGCGGCTCTGTATGTTATTGCTGCCGGACTCAAAGAGACCGGGGCCATTCAACTGGTTGTTAGTACAATTATGGGACACTCCAGAAGTGTGAGGAGAGCCCAGCTTCGTATAATGGGTCCGGTAATGGTTGTGAGTGCATTTCTGAATAATACACCTGTCGTAGCTTCCTTTATTCCTGCAATTGAGGATTGGTCCCGGAAAAACCGGATACCGGCCTCAAAAATTCTTATTCCCCTGAGTTATGCCGCAATCCTGGGAGGGACGTGTACACTCATTGGTACAAGTACCAACCTGATTGTCAATGGATTGCTGATAAACGAAAGTTCCACAAGTGCACTGGGAATATTTGAACCCGGTTTAATAGGACTACCCTGTGCAATAGTCGGATTTTTATATCTTGCAATTTTCGGTCGACGCATGCTTCCGATCCGTGGTTCTGGTTTCGACACGTTCAAAGATCCGCGGGAATATACGATCGAGATGATAGTGGATGAAGGTAGCCAGCTTTCCGGAAAGACTGTAGAAGAAGCAGGGTTGCGTAACTTGCCGGGGTTGTTCCTGGTTGAGATTTACCGTAATGAGCAGATCATCGCTGCGGTTGAGCCTGAAGAGATAGTACAGGAAAAAGATCGCCTGATTTTTACCGGCATCGTCAATTCTATTGTTGACCTTCAGCAGGTGAAGGGAATAAGTCCGGCTACCGACCAGGTCTTTAAACTTGATTCTCCACGACGAGAGCGTCTGCTTATTGAAGCCGTTATTTCCCAATCCCACCCGCTGAACGGGAAGACGATCAGAGAGGGTGGTTTTCGAAACAGATATGATGCAGTTGTTCTGGCGGTATCTCGTAATGGAGAACGGGTAAAAGAGAAAGTGGGGGATATCAGGCTGAAAACAGGAGATACCCTGTTGCTCGAAGCCCACCCCAGCTTTGTAGAGCGGTATAAAAATTCGACCGACTATTTTTTAGTGAGTAGTATAGCAGATTCTTCTCCTCCTAATTATGAAAAATCCGGTTATGCCTGGTCAATTCTTGCGGGGCTTGTTTTAACCGTTGCCACAGGTATTTTGACAATGTTTCAAGCATCATTTTTAGCGGCCGGCTTTATGATTATAGCAGGATGTTGTAAAACAACTGTAGCCAAAGACAGTATCGATTGGACGGTGCTACTGGTAATTGCTGCCACGCTGGGGCTGGGTAATGCCTTGCAAGCAACAGGTGCAGCGCAGGAGATAGCTACGGGTATTTTGCAGTATGCGGGTTCCAATCCTCATCTGGCTCTGGCGGCCACCTATCTTTCAACATGGATTTTAACCGAGATGATTACCAATAATGCAGCGGCTGTTCTTGTTTTCCCTATTGCTATTTCTATGGCAGCCTCTTTTGGAGTTAGTTATATGCCGTTTGTGATGGTGATCATTATGGCAGCCTCGGCCAGCTTTTCGACGCCAATCGGCTATCAAACGAATCTGATGGTTTACGGCCCCGGTGGATATAAAT
This sequence comes from Balneolaceae bacterium, assembly GCA_041641755.1. Classification (GTDB taxonomy): domain Bacteria; phylum Bacteroidota; class Rhodothermia; order Balneolales; family Balneolaceae; genus JAMQKA01. Next base: position 4,524 of record JBEPXS010000090.1, on the reverse strand, counting down.
TTACCGATTTTACCAAGATCGGGTTGCCACTGAACCTGATTGTCGCCACTATAACAATATTCCTGGTTCCAATAATTTGGCCGCTGTAAATTTTTGAAGAATTCGTATCAGAAATGAAACCAGAAAGAGGTTGAATTAGAAATTGTATTTAAGAAATCTTTTCGTAGTTTTGTCCTGTTTTGAGAGTTAATGAGTTTAGGAGACCATTGTAATATTTAAGCCGAACAGCACATACACCGAACCGACTCACTAAAATCCAATTTATATTTACTGAGAGCCATTCCTCTTATTTTTATTTATGTTTGAAAAAATTATAGATACCGCCCGTCAAGCAGGGGAAGCAATCCTGGAATATTACGACGAAGAGATTGAAGTTGAAACCAAGAGTGATGATTCTCCCCTGACCAAAGCGGATCTGGCCGCCCACAATATTATCGTCAAAGCGCTGAAGAAAATTGATCCCGATACACCGATAATATCCGAAGAGGGAGGGCTTCCGGAATATGAAGAGCGCAAAAAGTGGAACAAATTCTGGATTGTTGATCCCCTCGACGGCACCAAAGAGTTTATAAAGAAAAATGGAGAGTTTACGATCAATATTGCTCTTATTGAAAAGGGAGAACCGGTCTTTGGCGTTGTCTACGTGCCAGCCAAGGAGATAACTTATTACGGTATTAAAGGTGAAGGCTCCTATAAGCAAGAGGGGGACGACGAACCGGTACAAATTTATTCAACCAAAGCGGATACGAACGAGCCTCTGAGGGTTGTTCAGAGCCGTTCTCACGGTTCATCCGACCTGCAGGCAAAACTGAAAGATAAGGGTATTACCGTTAAAGAAGCGATACCGGCAGGCAGTTCAATCAAGTTTTGCCTGGTGGCAGAAGGCACTGCCGACCTCTATCCACGTATGGGACCCACGATGGAATGGGACGTAGCGGCCGGCGACTGTGTGTACCGAAATTCCGCAAAAGTGGGGCAGCATTCTTCTCCATTGATCTATAATAAACCGAGCTTGAAAAACGAAGGCTTCGTCATAGGATTATAGAAAAGATTATCTGCTTAACATCAACATAAAACGATTACTCGTTCAACTTTTAATTGCCTTAAACCAAACTTGTAAAAATGTCATCAGACAACTTAAAACCAACGGTCCTGTGGTTTACCGGTCTTTCAGGATCGGGTAAGAGTACCGTTTCTGAAGAAGTATATGCACATTTAAAAGAACGCGGTTATAAGGTAGAGCACCTCGACGGTGATGCGGTACGGGAGGTATTTCCAACGACCGGTTTTTCAAAAAAAGAGCGTGACGATCACGTCAAAAAGATAGGATTCGTGGCAAGTCTTTTACAAAAACATGGTGTTTTCGTGGTGGCGTCCTTTATTTCACCCTACCAGGATGCCCGCGACTTTGTCCGCGATATGTGTGAGGATTTTACGGAAGTCTATATCTCTACTCCCCTTGAAGAATGTGAGCGACGCGACGTTAAAGGCCTCTATGAGAAAGCCCGGAAGGGAGAGATCGATAATTTTACGGGAATAAGTGATCCATACGAGGAACCTGAAGACCCGGAACTGGATATAGATACCACTAATATTTCGGTTGAAGAAGCCGTTCAACAGGTATTCGATTACCTTGAATCTCGATAGAAATGAATAGCAGCGCTAAGTTAGTCTTTCTTTATATTAATCTTTAACTTTGGCAGCTTTAGACTCAAATCCAACAGTATCCCAAAATAAGTTATGCAGTCTTACAAATTAAGTCATATCAGGCAGCTTGAAGCCGAATCAATTTATGTATTTCGGGAAGTTGCCGCACAGTTCGAGAACCCGGTACTGATGTTTTCCGGCGGAAAGGATAGCATCACCATGGCCCGACTTGCTCAGAAAGCGTTCTGGCCAGGGAAAATTCCGTTTCCTTTCCTCCATGTGGATACCGGTCATAATTTTCCCGAGACGATTAAGTTTCGTGACCAGCTAATGGAAGATCTGGGCGTTGAACTAATTGTAGCCCACGTGCAAGACATGATTGATGAGGGCAAGGTCAAGGAGGAGAAAGGGCCGAACCCCAGTCGAAATAAGCTGCAAATACCGACTCTGCTGCATGCTTTGGAAGAGCACGGTTTCGATGCCGCTTTTGGAGGTGCCCGGCGCGATGAAGAGAAGGCCCGCGCCAAAGAACGGTTCTTTTCTCACCGCGATGAATTTGGACAATGGGATCCCAAAAACCAGCGGCCGGAACTCTGGAATCTGTTTAACGGCCGAAAAAACATGGGCGAACACTTCCGCGTGTTTCCGCTCAGTAACTGGACTGAAATGGACGTGTGGCAATATATCGCAGCAGAAGGCATTGAAATTCCTTCACTTTATCGTTCTCACAAGCGAGATGTCGTTGAGCGCGACGGGGTATATCTTGCCAAATGTAAATATATCACCCTTAATGATGACGAGGAATATGAAAAAAAACAGGTTCGCTTCCGGACTATCGGGGATATGACCTGTACCGGTGCTGTTCTCTCGGATGCCTCTTCGATGGCTGAAATTATTGAAGAGGTTGCATCAGCTAAAATTACCGAACGGGGTAACCGTGCCGATGACAAGCGCTCTGAAGCCGCGATGGAAGAGCGAAAGAAAGAAGGCTATTTTTAGAAGTATAAATTGTGAATGATCAATTTTGAATTGATACAGTGGCATCTTTTATATGACTCAATTCAAAATTCTAAATCAAGACTTAAAACTTTTATTTGAATGAGTAACAACAAGACTGAAGCTCAGAAATATTTGGATATGGATCTGCTCCGGTTTACGACTGCCGGAAGCGTTGATGACGGTAAAAGCACCCTCATCGGCCGACTGCTTTACGACAGCAAGCAGATCTTTGACGATCAACTTGAAGCGATTGAGGAATCCAGCCGTAAGAAAGGTGATGAATATACCAACCTTGCACTGCTTACTGACGGACTTTCCGCCGAACGGGAGCAGGGTATCACCATCGATGTAGCCTATCGCTACTTTTCCACCCCCAACCGCAAGTTTATTATCGCGGATACACCTGGCCACGTGCAGTATACCCGAAATATGGTTACCGGTGCTTCAACAGCAAACCTTGCTGTAATTCTGGTCGATGCCCGCAACGGTGTCATTGAGCAGACCTGCCGACACTCCTTCATAGCTTCGCTGCTTCAGATCAAGCATATCATTCTTTGTGTTAACAAGATGGATCTGGTGGATTACAGTCAAAAGCAGTTCAAAAAGATCAAGAAAGAGTTTAGCACGTTCTCGTCGAAGCTGGATGTACCCGATATCCACTACATCCCGATCAGTGCACTGTATGGCGATAACGTAGTAGAGAAAAGCGATAAGATGCCTTGGTACAGTGGCGGAACCTTGTTGCACACCCTTGAAAATGTACAGGTAGACAGTGACTATAACCATGTAGACAGCCGCTTCCCGGTACAGTGGGTAACCCGGCCACAGTCAACAGAATACCCGGATTATCGTGGATATGCGGGTCGTGTAGCCGGTGGTGTATTCAAACCGGGAGATGAGGTCATTGCACTTCCATCAGGATTTACCTCGAAAATTAAGTCGGTGGAAACCTTCGAGCAGGAAGAGGAAGAGGTCTTTCAGCCGATGTCTGTGACCATGACACTGGAGGAAGAGATCGATATAAGTCGCGGCGATATGATTGCCAAGCCCGACAATCAACCCACCATCGGGCAGGATATAGATCTTATGGTCTGCTGGCTTAACAAAAAGCCACTGCAGCCGGGCGGTAAATATGCGATCAGGCATACCACTCAAAGTGCACGCTGCATTGTCAAAGAGGTGAAGTATAAAGTCAATATCAACACGCTGCACCGTGTAGAGGGGGATAAGGAGATCGGACTGAACGATATCGGTCGCATCCATATACGCACCACACAACCCTTGTTCTATGATACCTACAAGCGCAACCGATCTACCGGAAGCCTCATCATTATTGATGAATTCACCAACGAGACCGTCGGCGCGGGTATGATCATATAAATTTTGAATGTTGAGTTCTAAACTTTTAATTAAGTCAACATTCAACCTGCAACGTTAAACCTTCAACCGTCATGAAGGGAATTATACTGGCCGGAGGCAGTGGAACGCGGCTGCATCCCATAACCAAAAGCATTTCCAAGCAGCTGCTGCCTGTCTATGACAAACCGATGATCTACTATCCATTGTCGGTGTTGATGCTGGCGGGAATACGAGATATCCTCATTATTACCACTCCACACGATCAGGCTGAATTTCAACGGCTGCTCGGTGACGGAACCCAGTGGGGGATTGAACTTTCCTACGAGGTTCAGCCCAGGCCGGAAGGACTGGCACAAGCCTTCCTGATTGGTGAAGATTTTATCGGGGATGATAACGTTGCGCTTATTCTCGGGGACAACATCTTCTATGGACAAGGCTTCACCGGCATGCTACAAAACGTAGCTGAGCGGGATGAAGGAGCCACCATCTTCGGGTACCAGGTTAAGGATCCCAATCGCT
>JBEPXS010000089.1:0-10464 GCA_041641755.1 Balneolaceae bacterium | reverse complement strand
GGATCATCCGCAGGCGTCCGCGGGTCAGCTCCCGAAGCTCTCGCCGGTCATGGTTAATCTGGTAGGCCTCCGGAATAAGGTCCGCCCGGAGCAACTCGGCCAGGGTCTTCGCATCTACGGTGTCGGTTTTGACCTTGGCGTAACTGATGGCTCCCCCCATCTTCGCGTGGGCCAGGGTTAGCTCGACACCATTGGCCCGGCACCAGTCGGCCAGCCAGTACCAGTTACTGGTGCATTCGACCACCGCCTTTACAGGCCCGTCAATTGAACCGAAAAAATCTTCCAGGGAACGAATCGAAGTAGGCAGTTTCGCCTCTCGGATCACTTCTGCGTTGCTGTTAATCGCGACATTTACCATATTATTTGCGTGTAGATCTATTCCTACATAGGTCATGAGGTCCTCCTTAGTTAGTTATGGTTGATTACCGCTAATCTAAGTGAGGACCTCCTTTTTGGAAAGATCCCGTGCATTAACCCGGACAGGCCTCGCCTATTCTTGCCCACTTTTGGCTTTTTAGCTCTTCGTTCATTATTTATCAATTCAACAAGTTTATGTGCGCACCTTATGCGCAATGTCGGTCGTTAGCCTGCTTTAACACTGTCATAATAATCCTGATCGGTAAATTTTTAAGAAAAAATTAATTGATATGATCAAGGAAACACTATTCATCTTACTTGGATTACTGGTTACGATATTTCCCCTTTCCTCCTCCAAAGCTCAAACAGAACATAACAAACGAGACTTGATAACGCAGCTAGATTCAATTAGTAAGAAGCATGCATCTCATCCCTCTCTAGCAGGTGTTTCTGTTGCTGTGGTACATAAGGATAGTACACTCTTACATAAAGGATATGGAAAAGCTGATCTTGAATTAAATGTCTCCACTTCTCGAAATAGCATCTATGAGGTAGGGTCGGTAACCAAACAATTTACCGCAGCTGCAATTTTGCACCTCGTTTCAAAAGATTCTATTCAACTCGATAATAATATTACAGAATATCTACCAAGTTATAACACACGCGGGCATACTATTACCATACGACATTTATTATATCATACATCAGGAATTCAACCCTACTTAAGTTTGCCTCATGCCCCTCATGTAATGTCTGAACCGCTATTTTCTGCAGATCCTGTACCAAGAGATTCTATTTTATCATTAGTAGGAAAATTTCCTCTTCGTTTTGCTCCTGGAACAGCTATGTCATATAGCAATACGGGCTATTTTATACTGGGGGTTATTATTGAAAAAGTAAGTGGGTTGTCTTTTAAAGAGTATGTAGAATCTAATCTCTTGGAACCTCTAAACATGAATAATTCATATATTTGCTCAGATAAGGCTATAAACAAGCAAGAAGCAAAAGGATACTTTTGGTTTGAAGGTAAAGGAATACAAAACAGACCAATTAATTTACTTAAGCCTAAATGGGAAATCGGCATGTCGGGGCTTTGCAGTACATCTGGTGACCTAGTTCGCTGGACCAAAGCCTTGCATACGAGCGAAGTACTACCAGATAGCCTATATAATAAAATGATTACTCCAGGACATCTGTTGGACGGCACTGAACTTCGATATGCCATGGGAATCGGCTATCGTAAAGCTAATGGACATAAATCCCTACAACACAGTGGCAGTACAGCAGGCTTTATGTCAAACCTTCGTTATTATCCAAGTAGTGATCTAACTATAGCTGTGTTACAAAATACCCGTGGTATTCCGAAAGCCACGAATATTCCCAAAACGGATGTTGCACTCGGAGACACATTGGCCTATACCATCTTGGGAGAAGGGGAACGGGTACAAATCAATCCATATAAGGACGATCTTTCACCTTTTACCGGCCTGTATTCAGGTCCAGCTGCCACCGGAGTACGAACATTAGAGGTACAAGAGGAAGATGGGCAGCTTATTATATCTAGCTTCGGAAGTAATAAAAATACACAACTTATCCGTATTTCCGGTCTTACGTGGCGTCCTGATAATGAATCAAGTGAGGACCGCTATATATTCATTCAGAAAGAAAATGAGGTCCCCGAATTGCGCATTGACCGAGTACATGAGCACTTAGTATTGCATAGAATAGATTAATAGTTTTTACTGAGTACAAGCAGGCTATCCCGCGCATTAGGTGGGAGGTGCCTCGCCGTTGGCTGCCGGTTTCGATTTGATCAGTTTCCGTAGTACATTTTAAAACAAAATCGGCACCATTTTGCACGCCCCTTATGCGCAAACACGTTATTGGGCTTACAGTTAAAACAAATACGTTGATCTACTCTGATTTCTACATTAATTACTCATTATTCCCGATGAGAACATAAATTTAAAATTAAAAATGAAGCTGACACGAGCTGAGTTGTGATATGCCAATATTGGTGGACATTAAATAAATTGAACATGGACATAGAAAAGTATTTACTCATAATCATATTACTACTCTTCATTTCAGCATGTTCCAACAACAGTAAGCCTGAATTCGATTTAATTATTGCTGATGTGTCCATGATTGATGGGACCGGAAAAGAGATCCAATCTGGTGTGAACGTCTATGTCAAGGATGACACTATTGCACGGATTGACCTAAATGAAATTAATAAATCCCATGGGGTAATTGACGGTTCTGGAAAGTACTTGATTCCTGGTCTGTTTGACGCCCATTATCATCTACAGGATGTTCCTAATGATACAGTGTTGAGTTCGCCATCGCTTAAGCAACTGATACATTTTGGGGTTACGGGAGTTTTAATCCCCGGAGGATCTCTTGCCTCGTATGAAAACCTGGAACACCTGAAGCAACTTGAAGCCACAGGAGAGATTACAGCTCCCCACCTCTTTTATACCAGTCTTATGGCTGCGATTGAAGGCGGCCACCCTATGAAAATGTATGGTGAAAAATATTATACAGATAGCGTGAGCGTACACATTATAAAAGACACCAACCATATTAAGAGCATTGTACGTGAAGCTTCCGGGCAGGATGCTGTCGGAATAAAAATTATGATCGAAGATGGTCCGATGCCTCCGTTTACCCCGCGGATGCCCCAGGATTACATCCATGCCTTTTCTTCCGCAGGAAAGGAATATGGACTTCCTGTATTTGCACATGTCAGCGATATGACCGAGGTAAGAATGGGTGTAAAAGGGGGTGTGGATGCCTTTATGCATTTTGTGGGTGTACAGATAGATTGGGAAAAGGATCAGGGAACCATTGACCGGATAGTTTCCGACAGCATTTCCTGGGTAACGACCGGCATGCTTTTCAAATCATTTTTCTATCCGCTGAATAAAGATTGGCTTGAACAGGATGCGTTCAATGTTTTTGAAGAGGATCAGATGCGTCCGTTAACTGACCAGGATGGGCAGTTGGAGGCAGAGTCACGAAGAATTCTATCGGAATATTTTGGTTCAGACAATCTCCCAATGGAAGCAGGACTAAAACCCATGATGAGTATATTAAAAAAATTATACGATAAAGGTGTTAACATTGTATTAGGCACCGATGTAGGCGGACGTCCGTACATTTTGCCAGGTATCAGTGTTCACGAAGAGATGCAGCTACTTGAACTTGGTGGTTTTCCACCTGAAGAGATTATCAAGATCAGCAGTTATAATGCCGCTAAAATGATGGGAATATCAAATGAGTTCGGTTCTATAGAAGCGGGCAAAAAAGCCGATATGGTACTATTGGATGAAAATCCATTGGAATCCATCAGCAATACCCTGTCAATAAATACAGTGATTAAAAATGGCATGATTCAAAAAAGATTGACAGAGTAAAAACGACCAACTGGTCAATTTCCGTAGTACATTTTGTTTTTAATTCAATGTTGGCCCGCCTGCACCTCAAGCGCTGGGCCCCGTTAAAGGGCTTAAGCTTAATTCTTTAGTGTAAGCTGAAGTCCATGCTTTGAAATTAACTCCGGCTTCGTCACTTTATCCTCATTATTTTGAGAATAACATGAATAAAACTTGCGTACAGCAAGGATAACCTGAACAGCGTTGGTGTTATGTCAATGTTGTAGACAATTCTGATACACGACAATGAGAAAACTAATTTTGAAAATACTTAGATATACGCTGGCAGGAGTACTTGTATGTCTAACCATTTCTATTATTGCCGTCTTCGTACCTTTTTCCAGAATTGATTTTCCTGAAAGGAATTATTCCGGATTAGTCATAGAAAACATTAATATCGTTGACATAAAAAACGATACAATTCTTCGAAATCAGTACTTATTAATTGAAGGAAACCAAATAAAAGAAATAGGTTCAGAGCGATTACAGGTAGAGAATGACAACCATAAATCTATAAACGGAACCGGTAAATATTTGATTCCTGCATTATGGGATATGCATGTCCATTTGACCAAACAATCTCCAAGTAGCGCTTATGCCCAGTTTGTTGCTAATGGTGTAATGCACGTTCGCGATATGCGGGGTGCATATAACAACAGGGATCACTTTGCATCGAAGCCTGAAAGAATTAGAGAATGGAATCAGAAGGTAGATGGTATGGAATTGTTGGGACCAATTGTTCATAGCATACCCAGTTTCGCTATTGATGGACCGAATTCTATGTTTGATAACTCACCTGAATACTTTAATTGTTCAAATAGTGAACAAGCCAAAAAACTGGTAACCTATTTTCAGGAACAAGGAATAACTTTAATTAAAGCTTACAATAACATTCCCAGGAAGGCTTTCTTTACGCTAATAGAAGAAGCAGAGATGACCGGAATTGACGTAGCAGGTCATAAACCCGTTCGCGTAAGTACCGCTGAAGCAGCAAATGCGGGGATGAAAAGTATTGAACATGCCCGATTCTTAATTTGGGATAGTTTTAATGACTCACGAGAACTCAGGAATAGTGATGATCCCAAGGGAAGAGATAACACCAATCTCAGAGAGCAAATGCTTGATGAACATAACCCCCTGCTTTTAAAAGCAAATTTAGAAGCTTTAAGGAATAACAAAACCTACTATTGTCCTACACATCTTACCAGAAAGTCTGATGCCTTTGCAGATGATGAACACTTTAGAGCAAGATACGATAGTATTAATCCAATCTTTAGATTTTTATCCTTTGAGGATTTGGATGCTACTTTAAAAAAAGATACGACTGAATTAGGTAGAAAAGTTTACAAAGATTTTTACAGAAAGGGGCTTGAAATTACTAAAACTGCTAGCGAATACGATGTTAAGATACTGGCTGGTTCTGATGTGCCTGAACTACCTGGATCTTCTTTAGTCGATGAACTGCAAGAACTCTCAAGTGCGGGCCTCTCAAATTATGAAGTTTTGCGAACAGCAACTCTAAACCCTTCCGAATATTTTGCTTTGGATAATGCATATGGAACAATTGAAAAAGGGAAAATCTCCGATTTAATTTTGCTTTCTCAAAATCCAATACAAGATATATCCAACCTAAAAGATATACACGGAATCATTTACAATGGAGTTTATTTAAATTATGATGAAATAGGTCGTTTAAAACAAAAAATTCATTCAAGAAATCGCGGATTGTTAATGTCAATAAAGCTTATTTGGGCTATGTTGATGTATATGACGATATGAGGCTGGCTACACAATATATAAGCGGTATTAAAACGACCACTTATCAAGACCGTTAAAATAATTTCTGATCCTACTATAAAGGCCCTAGAACCCGCGTTTCAACGGGACGCGCCTCGCCTTGGCCTACCAACTTTTGGTTTTTTAACTCTTCATTCATTATTTAATTATACAAAATTAATACGTGCGTACCTTATGCGCAATGTCGTTAGGTACATTTCAAACGTTGCTTCCCTTCTCAAAAAGTACTACTTTAGTATCACTATGAAAACAGAACTCGTGACCACATTAAAACGCCAGGCTACCAAACTGCTTGCCGAACTCCGGAAAGAGAAAGAACCGGTGCTTATTACCGAGCATGGAAAACCATCTGCTTATCTCGTTGATGTTGAACAATTTGAGCAAATCCAGAAAAAACTTAAACTGCTCGAAGGATTAGCACGTGGTGAAAAAGCTATTTTAGAAGATCGTGTTGTTCCACATGAGGAGGCTAAAAAGCGTATGCAACGATGGCTCAGGTAATTTGGACCGAGCCTGCTCTTCAAGATTTGGATCAAATTGCGGATTATATTTCTCTCGATAATCCGGCAGCTGCAAAAAAACTGGTTCGTCGTTGTTTTAACCAAGTCGAGAATTTAAATCAACATACCAAACGTGGGAAAGCTGTTCCTGAGTTGGGAGAGTCAGTTTATCGGCAGTTGGTTCTTTCTCCTTGTCGCATTTTCTACCGAATTGACAATAGTACGATTTATATCATCCATGTTATGAGAGCCGAGCAGTTGCTTCATCTTGACATCCTCAAATCGCGGTAAAATGTACCTAACATATATTTCCGCTAATGCTTTAGAGGAAGAGACACCTTATGTGGGACAGAAGCAGTCCGTACCGGCTGACCTAATTTAATTGCGTACCAAAAAACACACGATTTATCTGCATTAGAAAGAAACTGAATTTCGCTTTAATCATCGAAATAATAACTTAAACAAGGTCTTGCTGAAGTATCTTAGAGAAGACTCTCTTTAAGAAGTTTACCTCACTAGATCCTACCATATTATTATGAGGGCTTTGTAAAGCCTTCTCATCCACAGGATGTCATTGGTAGTTCGCGAAGCAATCACCTTTTAGAATCTCTGATCGGGAAATTGCTTCACTCCATTCGCAATGACAGCTGGTTTTGCAAAGCCCCCTGGTAAGTAAATCAGTTCCTGCGTAATCCGTGAAGTCTTTCCTGAATTAGTTACGATTGATAATCAAGGGAGGACCTTTTTGGAAAAATCCATCGCCTGTAGGTTATGCCCAAGGCCGTTATACTACTACTCTAGCCAATAATTTAGATCTCTTGACTTCATTATAAATGGGGATTCAAAATATTTCTATAGGTATTTTATTTATTATCAGCTATTTTATAAAACGATAAGAGCATTGATTGAACTCCAGTGACGCAAGTGGTGATCCTTTTCTAATCACTCAGCCAAAGTACAATGAAACGGTTAACCGGAAGTATCTTTTTCCTCGTATCAACCTTTCTAGTCCCATTACCTGGTGGTCTCTTTGCTCAAGATTTGAATAATCCGGAATTCGCTCTGGGCAAGGTACAGTTTGAAGTATCCTGTTCCGAGGAAGTTATTTCGTCATTTAATAAGGCGGTTGCCTTACTCCACCACATGACCTATCCACAGGCAAAAGCGGCCTTCGAGCAAGTAATTGTTATGGATCCGGATTGTGCCATGGCCCACTGGGGAATTGGGATGACGTTATTTCAACCGCTCTGGCCCACCCGGCCGGGACCAGAAGAATTAAAGGAAGGCTGGGAATCGGTTCTTAAAGCTAAATCTCTAAATCCGCCAACCCAACGCGAACAACTTTTTATTGAAACCACCGAAGCTTTTTACCGGGACCCAATGGATTCGAATTATTGGGAACGCATCGGCCGGTGGGCTGAGGCTACCCAAAAACTTTACGACCAATTTCCGGATGATCCCGAGGTAAAAGCCTTTTTCGCACTTTCCCTGCTATCCGCGGGACAGCTACACAAGGATAGGCTTGACTACAACAATCGGGCCGCTGAAATTGCTTTGTCTATACACGCAGACAACCAGTTTCATCCCGGAGCTATCCATTACCTGATTCATGCCAACGATATCCGGGGACGTGAACAGGAGTCTCTCGACGTTATTGAAAGTTACGGGGCCATCGCACCGCGCAACCCACATGCGCTGCACATGCCAACCCATATCTTTACCCGCTTAGGCCATTGGGATAAGGTTATCGAAGGGAACCGCCAGGCCGCCAAAGCTGCTCTTGAACATCCGGCTGGTGACAAGGAGCAGTACATTTGGGATGAATATCCCCATGCAGTCGAATATATGGTCTATGCCTACCTGCAACAGGGCAACGATAAAGCTGCTTCTGCACTGCTTTCGGATATGCAATCGAAAAAATCCTTGCATCCCACCTTTAAAACGGCCTTTCACCTATCCTCTGCTTCGGCACGGTACGCACTCGAACGCCGAGCATGGCACGAAGCGGCTGGCTTGACTCCGCGTGCCTATGATGCCCTTGAGTGGGACCACTATCCCTGGCCGGAGGCGATAACATGGTTTGCACGCGGACTCGGTGCGGCCCACAATAACGACCTCGAGGAATCAAAACGTGCGGTTTCACGGCTCCACGAACTTGAAAAGGTAGCACATCAAATGGGTGAGGACCTGTTTAGAAAGCAAATTAAAATCTTGCGGCTGGGCGTTTCTGCCTGGGTTGCACATGCTGAGAACAAAAAGACACTGGCCGAATCATTAATGCGACAGATGGCGGAACTTGAAACTTCGACGGCTAAACATCCCGTCACCCCGGCCCCGACGCTACCTGCACTTGAGCTTTTTGGAGACCTCCAGATGGAACAAGGTAAGCACAAAGAAGCCTTGACAGCATATAGAGAAACACTCGCGTTATATCCCCGTCGTTTTAATAGTCTGCTCGGTGCTGCACGCGCGGCACGGGCACTTAAGAATCAGCCAATAGCTACGGAATTCTATAGGGCCTTAATAAAAATAGCTGCAGATGGATCAAATCGCTCAGGATTATATGAAGCACAGAACTATCTGCAATCAGGTATCAAAAACAAATAACTCAAAATAGATTTAGCAATTAGGTTGCCGTATAACCGCGCTTCAAACGGACAGACCTTGCCCGTTTTCCGTTTTTCAGCTAATCTATCTTTTATAGCTGGTTTCAACGACCCAGCACCTGCCGCTTAAGCACCGTGCCGTAATACAGCTTAACCACACCATAAAAAAAACAGGGAGGTATTCACGTGATTAAGACATTTCGCAGCAGGTGGACGGTTTCCAATTCAGCAGGATTTGTATTCGGCTTCCTTTCTTTTGGAATAGTTAGTGCGATGGCAACGCTGTTCAAGCCTGAAGTACTACCGGATGATTTCCAATTTTACCAGACCGTTGAGGAGCTTCGGGAGGCAGTAGGCCCCCATTATGAAATCGCATATCGGTACGGGTTGATCCAGCACGTGGTGATGTACCCTGTGTTCGGTGCAATTCTTGGCTCGGCACAGGCCATCGCGTTGCGTAAAGCTATACTGAGCGTATGGGCATGGATAGGTGTTTCTGCTCTGGGATATTTAACAATCATTGGTGGTGAACTGATCAAAAGTCATATCATAATAGGTCCAGTTCCCGGTCCTGTTGAACCCATTCTGGTTGCCCTCGCGGCGCCTGTACTGGCTGGCCTATTTCAGTGGCTCTATCTCCGAAAAACAAATTGTCCTTCGGCAAAATGGCTGGGATTTTGGATAGGGGGACTTCTGCTGGGTATCATAGTGGCTATTGCCGTTCTCATGGGCATCGGCAGGTTATTTGGAGACGCCATCCAGTATCTGGAAACCAACATACCGAAACTAGCACTCGGTCTTGAACTTAGTATTTTCGGTGGAACCGTGGGGGCTGCTGCAGGATGGATCAGCAGTCGCACGTTACAAGCCAGTTTAGGGGTTCCCGAAAAACAGCAAGAACATTCTGACTCAAAAACTGTATGATATGTGCTTCAAGTATGACGCAGTATCTCCTTTGGAATCGGTTCTTTTAAGTGAGTGGTCAAATTTATAGACTTTTAAAATCAACTTGGTCCTGCCCCTTATACACAATATCGTTATACAGCAAGAATGGCGAACGGCTAATAGTTACTCGCTGTGAAAATGGCGACCCAATTAGGAGACAACTATGAGTTTATGGTACAAGTTTCTCTACCAGATTGGTGTCACACCCTGGGAGGAGGATCCCACAAAGGGTGCAGCAGCGGAGCAGATTTCTGCGTTGTTCGATCGTGCGGAAAACGAACGCCAGCCCCCCCTTCGGCCAAGCGCTAGACATTGGGTGTGGCAGCGGTATCTGGTCCGTCCAACTAGCGGTACGTGGTTGGCAGGTCACGGGCGTCGATATTGTCTCGAGGGCTATTCGCCAAGCACAGAAACGAGCAAAGACCGCTGATGCGGAGGTGCGATTCATCCGGGGAGACGTGACTGCGCTCCGTGCAGCCGGTATCGAACCCGGTTACCAGTTCATAGTAGACTTTGAGTGTTTCAATCACTTAAACAAAGCGCAGCGCAAAGCGGTTGGCCACGAGGTGAGTGCAATCGCAGTCTCTGGTGCTACGATGCTTATGTTGGTCTGGTCACCAGACCGGAGAGGGCCGCTGCTACCTGGAGCAAGCCGCAGTGAAATTCAGGCAGCATTCCCCGGATGGAGTATTATACACGAGGATGACTACACTGCCCAGTCAACGTTACCACCGTGGCTTAAGAACGTAAACCTTCGCTTCTAACGGCTTCGCCACGATAATTGATGATACGAAAAGGCGCTGCATAACTCTTTTAGAAAGA
>JBEPXS010000088.1:0-10591 GCA_041641755.1 Balneolaceae bacterium | reverse complement strand
GGATTTGCAGCTGCGGGTAAGCTGGCAAGTCTGGCCTGTTCGCGTATTGTCTCCCAGTTCGGTCCCCGTCTGAAATGGCATGAAGCACAAGAAATACTCCACGACCTAAGGTAGACCCGTCGGTGCTTCAAGTTGAATCTTGCAGGTTAAAAGTTTAATCGTAATTGTACCTGTAACCTTCAATCTTCAACTTTTAAAGTAAACCCTGTTTAGCAATCGGAAAAAATGAAAAAATTTATTCTTGCCAGCCGAAACGAGCACAAAATTGTGGAACTCCGTGAGACGCTTGGCGACCTGGATATAGAATTGGTCTCAGCCCTGGATGTTGAAGAACTGGGAGAAGTAGAGGAGGATAAACTCACCCTGCAGGGTAATGCAATGAAGAAAGCCCGTTATGTTTTTGAAGAAACCGGCCTGCCTGCCCTGGCGGATGATACCGGACTGGAAGTGGATGCACTCGACGGGCGACCAGGTGTTTTTTCTGCACGATATGCCGGAGAGAATGCATCCTACCAGGATAATACCCACAAGCTTTTGGCAGAACTGGTTGAAGTTGATGATCGCAATCGTCTTGCCCAGTTTCGGACGGTAGTGGCGTTTATTGACGATTCAGGGGATGAACATTTTTTTGAAGGTATCTGCCGGGGCAAAATTCTTAAAGAACCCCGGGGCGAAAAAGGATTTGGCTACGATCCGGTCTTCCAACCGGAAGGGTATGAAGAAACATTCGCCGAACTTGAATCGGAAGAAAAAAACAAAATAAGCCATCGTGGACGTGCCATCCAAAAGTTCTACAAATGGCTGCGAAGTTCCTTAGAAAAGGAGTGAAATAGTATTAGGTAAAAAACAGGTGATCCTTTTACTAAGAACTTGCTATTTCGTATCTGAAATTAAAACTCATATTGAACGAACGCCTCGATCGCTTCGTACTCGGCAAATCCAAGCTCATCATAAAGTTGTGCCGTTCCACGATTACGCTCCTCTGATCGCTGCCAGAACTCGCGTTCATCGGGACCGGGAAAGAGCGGACGGTCTTTTTGAGACTGATGCTTGAAGATAGCCCGGCGCTTTTTTGCCAGCTCTTGTGGACTAAGAGGTACAGCCATTTCAATTTCATTGATATCCCACTCCTGCCAGGCACCCCGGTAAAGCCAAACAAGGCAATCATCAGCCCAGTCTTCGTCATTACACTCTTCCAGTGCAGAGAAAATAGCTTTCAGGCAAACACGGTGAGTACCATGGGGATCAGAAAGATCGCCTGCAGCATACACCTGATGTGGTTTCACTTCACGTAACAGCTGGGCAATGATATCAACATCAGCCTGGGAAAGAGGCTTCTTTTTAACGCGCCCGGTCTCGTAAAATGGCATGTCCAGAAAGTGAAGATGCTCTTCGGGGATGCCGCAATACCTACCGGCAGCTTTGGCTTCACCCCGCCGGATCAATCCTTTGATATATTTTATTTCGTCTGAATCAATCTGCCCGGGTTCTTTCTGTTCAATAAATTTTTTGATTTTCGAAAGTCGCGATTCTGTTTCACTCTGGTTTACATCGAATATGCGGTTGTAGTCGGAGACAAAATCCACAAAACGGATGACATCGGCATCGAATACGGCAATATTGCCGGAGGTCTGGTATGCCACGTGAACTTCGTGCCCGTGTTCCACCAGCCGGATAAGTGTACCACCCATGGATATTACATCGTCATCGGGGTGTGGGCTGAATACGATGACACGCTTGGGAAACGGTTTTTTACGCTCCGGCCGGTTGGTGTCATCGGCATTCGGTTTACCGCCGGGCCACCCGGTGATGGTATGCTGCAGCTCATTGAACACCTTAAGATTTATACCGTATGCCGGTCCGTGCCCGGTCAGCAGGTCGCCCATACCGTGTTCATTGTAATCTTCATCGGTGAGTTTTAGTACCGGTTTGTTCACTTCCTGGCAAAGCCAAACCACCGCCTTGCGGATGAGTTTGTCATCCCAGTCGCAGGAGGTAAGTATCCAGGGGGTTTTTCGGCGTGTTAGTTTTTCAGCGGCTGCCTCATCGAGAATAACCGTGGCGTTGGGATGCTGCTGCAAATAGGTGGCCGGTACCTGGTCTTTAACTGGGCCCTCTACCGCCTCCCGAACGATCGGAGCCTTTCCCTCACCCCAGGCCATCATAAAGATGCGGTCAGCGTCAAGGATTGTACCGATTCCCATAGTAATGGCTCGTCGGGGGACGTGTTCTTCTCCGAAAAAGTCACTGGCTGCATCCTTGCGTGTGACGCGGTCGAGGGTGATAAGGCGTGTGCGTGAGTCGGGACGTGAACCAGGTTCATTAAAACCGATATGACCGGTTCGTCCAATTCCCAGTATCTGTACATCGAGCCCACCGGCCTCTTCAATTTTTTGTTCATACTCTTTGCAGTATTCTGTTATTTCATCCTCATCCACAGTACCATCGGGTATGTGTATCTGATCTTCCGGGATGTCAATGTCATCAAACAGGTGCTCCTTCATAAACCGGACGTAACTCTGCAGGGAATCCGGCTTCATCGGGTAATACTCGTCGAGATTGAACGTGATGACATTTTTAAAAGAGAGTTCCTCTTCTTTATGCATCCTCACCAGTTCATCATATAGTTTAGTAGGGGTAGAACCTGTGGCAAGCCCGAGTACGGTTTTTTGGTTGTTACCATTATTTTTTTGAATTATATCGGCGATCTCGGTTGCTACGAATTTGGTAGCTGTTACAGAGTCAGAAAATATTTCGGTTGGTATATTTTCGTGGTATTTAACTTTCTCGTTGGAATTGAGCATACAATCTGATTTTTGATTTTAGGAAAAAAGAATCCTATTTACGGTTGAGCCGTTTTATATGGTAAATAGAGTCGGACCCCGGATCCCTGATATTAATCTTTTTATCGGTTTTCCGACAGTAGAGTGGACTAAATACTAAAATGAATCAACAAATGTAAAATGGTAAAACGCAAAGAACGATTAATTTCGCTTGACGTGTTTCGGGGTATAACAATTGCAGGGATGATCCTGGTGAATAATCCGGGTTCCTGGTCGCATGTTTATCCCCCTCTTCTTCACGCCGAGTGGAACGGTTGGACGCCCACCGACCTTATTTTTCCTTTCTTCCTGTTTATTGTGGGTGTTGCCATGATCTATTCTTTCAACAGTATGGAGAGCAAGGGGATATCGAAGAAGGAGATTTACAAAAAGGTATTTAAACGATCATGCCTTCTCTTTGCCATCGGAGTGGGAATGGAGATTTTTCCCGTATTCCGTCTGGAACCATTTCGGCTATTCGATCTGCCCTCGTTCCGGATTATGGGTGTATTGCAGCGGATTGGCCTCTGTTACCTTTTTGCTTCGGTTATCTATCTGGAGTTCCGGAAGCCGGTTAAGCTGGCTTGGTGGACGGGCGGGCTGCTCGCGTTCTATTGGGCGCTTATGATGCTGGTTCCGGTGCCCGGACACGGGGCGGGAGAACTGACCATGGAAGGCAATCTGGCTACGTTTGTCGATAATGCCGTTTTTGGTGCGCATACCTGGCAGCCGGGATGGGAGCCGGAGGGACTGTTGAGTACTATTCCGGCTATCGGCACCGTCCTCCTGGGATTGCTAACAGGTCAATTACTTAATTCAGACTACAGTAAAAAAGATAAGGCGCTCTACATGTATGTTGCCGGAAGTCTGGGGCTGCTGGCAGGAGTTATTATTAATCAATGGTTCCCGATAAACAAAGGATTGTGGACCAGTTCCTATGTCCTGTTGACAGGGGGATTTGCACTTCATTTTCTTGCTTTCTGTTACTGGTTGATCGACATAAAAAAAGTACAGGGGTGGACTAAACCGTTTGTTATGTTTGGGATGAACGCCTTGGCGGTGTATGTGATGTCGAGCCTGGTGGCCAAGCTCTTGGTTATGATTCCTGCCCCGGTTGGTACAGCCGAAACTATCAAGGGAATGGTCTATAATGATTTGCTGCTGCCGCTGGTTGATCCTATAAATGCCTCGCTGTTATTTGCTCTGGGCTATGTTTTAATCTGGCTCTGGGTGATGGCTGTTTTTTACAGGAAAAAGATTTTTATCAAAATTTAGCAGAGTTTATTATGATTTCGGGATTGATGAAAATATATACTGCAGGTAAAAAAGGGATTTAATTTGGAATTCAGTTTACTCGATTACGTAGTTATTGTAGTCTACTTGGCGGCAGTAGCCGTAATTGGAATCAAGATTGCGGGTAAACAATCCTCGACAGCAGATTATTTTTTGGGGGGGCACGGTATTCCCTGGTGGGCGGTGCTTTTCTCCGTGGTGGCCACCGAAACCAGTACATTGACTTTCATAAGCATCCCGGCGGTAGCCTATGGCGGGGATCTCACTTTCTTACAAATCACGCTCGGTTATATTGTCGGGCGGATACTGGTAAGCCTGTTTTTTCTGCCCAAATATTATGAAGGCAACCTGACGACTGCCTATCAGTTTTTAGCGAACAGGTTTGGTCCAGCCATGCGTAACGCTACCAGCACCACTTTTATGGTTACGCGTCTGCTGGCTGATGGTGTCCGGTTGTTTGCCACGGCCATACCGCTGGCCATAATTCTACGGTTGGGTGGGGCTTTTTCAGGTTGGGGAGATCTGGAGTTGTACTTGGTGTCAATCACGGCTATCTCCTTAATCACTGTAATCTATACCCTGATTGGGGGAATCAAGGCGGTAGTGTGGATGGATGTTATGCAGATGGCCGTGTATATCGGCGGAGCACTATTGGCAGCCGGTATCATGATTGACGGGCTTCCAAATGGAATTTCGGGAGCCTTCTCAACTGCGGCCGAAGTTGGTAAACTAAATTTGGTTGATTTCGGATTCGATATGAACTTTACAGAATTTATTGCCGCACCCTATACCTTCTTTACCGCCCTGATCGGTGGTGCCATATTCTCGGTGGCTTCACACGGCACCGACCATCTGATTGTACAGCGTCTGCTGACTACGCGTAATTTACAAAACAGCCAGAAGGCATTGATATGGAGTGGAGTAGTTGTGGCACTGCAGTTCGCCCTGTTCCTGGGCATTGGTATTCTGCTGTATGCCTTTTACAACGCACAGCCGGCCGAAGCACTGGGCTTGGCCACCACGGACGAGATTTTTGCCAAATTTATTGTTGAACAGCTTCCCGTTGGACTATCGGGATTAATTGTTGCTGCCCTGTTTGCGGCAGCGATGAGCAGCCTCAGTTCATCGCTCAACTCGTTGGCTTCTTCCACAACACTGGATCTGTATAAACCATACTTTGGCAAGAATAATACCGAGGCCGAAGATCTGCGTATCTCACGAATTATCACCATATTCTGGGCGGTTGTAATAACCGGTTCCGCGTTCTTTTTTGCCGTTTTACAACTGCAGGAGGGTGAACGCCCCGCAGTCGTGGAATTGGGCCTGGGAATAGCCTCCTATACCTACGGGGGACTCCTCGGCGCGTTTGTGCTTGGCCGATGGTTTGAAGCACCAGACCGCCGAGATGCCATGATCGCTTTTTTTGCCGGCCTTATTTCGTTGCTGTTTATGGTGAAAGGGCCCATTCAAAACTTGCTGCCCGGAGAGGGACTGGCAATTGCATGGCCGCTGTATACGGTGGTGGGAAGTATTATCGTAGTTGTTGTAGGAAATCTTTTGAGCTGGTCCAGAAGTCGAATAGGATAGTTTTTTGTATCTCTCGGATTGTTATAAAAAATGGTGCGTTAGTTCCTGTTTTTTAATCAAATAGTACATGGAAAAAGTTGGGTTTAGGATAACAGAATATGCAACTTATAATTTTTAACATTTAGTCAGCTAGTATCATGAAACGAGTAACCGGCATTGGCGGCATATTTTTTGAGAGCAGTGACCCGGAAAAGACTAAGGAATGGTATAAGAAGCATCTGGGAATTAAAAGTGGAAAGTTTGGTGGGACCTTTGAATGGCGGAAAACTGAGGGTAAAGGTAAAAAAGGGTACACCGCATGGAGTCCATTTACTCAGGATACGGAGTATTTCAATCCCAGTGAACGGGAGTTTATGATTAATTACCGGGTGGATGATCTGGAAGAACTGCTACGGATATTAGAAGAAGAGGGTGTGGAAGTGGTAGGAGAAATAGAGGAATATGAATATGGAAAATTCGGTTGGATCATAGATCCGGACGGGACCAAAATTGAGCTGTGGGAACCGAATGACAAGGCATACGAGGAGATACTGGATGAGGAAAGTAATAACAAAAGCAGCTGATTTTGGGGCTGAGATCCGGGTCAAAGAGATCATAACTTTAAAAAATATCGGTTCAGGAATACGAAGCATCGTTATACTGCTGTCAGCCCTGGTCTTGCTGCAGGGCTGTGGGAAACAGAGCATTCCTCACCCGGCTTCGGGTAATATGCCTGCCATCGACAGCCTCGTACAGCAAGAGATAACCCGGAATAACATTCCCGGGGCGGTGGTACAAGTGCAAAAGGGAGATTCTATTCTCCATCAGAAAGCGTATGGCTATGCACAAAAATATAGCTATGGCATGGACCCCCTCGATCATCCTCAACCAATGACCACTGACCTCCTGTTTGATCTGGCCTCTCTCACCAAGGTGTGTGCCACCACCTTCGGCATTATGTTATTGGTGGATGAGAATAAGATCAATCTGGATGATCCCATACATACATGGCTTCCGGAGTTTGCAACGGGCGAAAAGAAAAAGATTACCGTACGCCATCTGCTCACTCACTCGGCAGGTCTTGACCAGTGGAAGCCGACCTATTACCACGCAACGAATCCCAGTGAGCAGTATGAGTATATTGCTAACCTGCCACTGAACTATTCGGTCGGGGAAGGGCGTCATTACAGTGACCTTGGTTTTATGTTGCTCGGAGAGATCGTAAACCGGGTAGCCGGTCAAACATTGGACAGCTATCTGCAGGACCAACTCTATAGGCCCCTCAGCCTGGAACATACTCTGTTTAATCCGTTGGAGCATAATATCTCTGAAATGAAAATCGCTGCTACCTCGCACGGTAATCCGTTCGAGAAACAGATGGTGTACGACAATGAGTTCGGTTACGATGTGGATGTGGATCCTGATTCTTGGAATGAGTGGCGCCGCTATACTCTCCGGGGAGAGGTGAACGACGGAAACGCGTGGTATGCAGCGGAAGGAGTGGCAGGGCATGCAGGTCTGTTTTCGACAGCCGGCGATCTTCAAGTACTTGTAGATCTGCTGCTTAAAAAAGGCCATTATAACGGGGAACAGATCATTTCTGAAGCGGTCGTCGATACTTTTTTGACTAGGGATCAATTTGACAATGGTCTGGGCTGGGCGATGGATCCCCGGGTGTTTTCTGCCGAGGGAGTACCGGTGGGCAGTTTTGGACACACCGGATTTACGGGTACCAGTATTGTAGCCATACCGGAATACAACCTGTCGATTATCCTGCTGACTAATCGCCAGAACGTGGACCGACAGAAAGATGGCAATTATTTTGATCTGGGTCCACTTCGGCAGGATGTAGCAGATGCGGTTTTGAGGGATGTAGTTCGATAACTTCCTTGTTTGGGTCAAGTTCCATACAGTTGAATCTGAGATGGTTCTTTCTGGCTACGCCCTTACCTCTTGCCTCATAAACAGAACATAGGAGACCCCAAAACAGATAAGTGTTGCGGCCACTAGTGCAGTAATATCCGGCCAGACCAGCAGCATACTTTGTCCAAGCGGTAGTGTCGAAGGGATGGCGCCCGACACTTGTTCAAAACTCAATGCTCCCAAACTACGGATGGAAGGGGTTAGTAAAATGGTAGTCAGCTCGTTAAACAGGAAGCTTGGCGAAATTCTTGATAACATAATTGAGAGATTTTGTACAGCCGCCTGATTGTAAAAGAAGGCGTTGGCCACAAATCGGACCAGCATGGAGTAGAATACCGTAAAAAACAACCAGATCGCCAGCACAGAGAGCGCTGATGTGGAAGACTGCCGGAAAAGAATTGAAAAAGTAATACCCAGGTTCAGCCAAAAAGCGATGTATATACAGGTAAAGACCAGGAAGGCAAAGATTCGTAAGACTTCTGAGAGGGCTGGAGGGAGGCCGATAAAAATAATGCCCAATCCCAGTGTGAGAAACCCAAGTGCAAATATCAGGGCAAAAATAACGACCATCGCTCCGACGAATTTACTATTAATAAAATAATCGCGGGGAATGGGTTGTGAGATAATGCGGCTCAGGGTGCCTTTGTCACGCTCCGAATTTACCGCATCGAAACCCAGCGCGATGCCTACCAACGGTCCCAGAAACCCAATAAGGGTGATAAAGGGGGGCAGATTATTGGTCGATTCCGTAAAAAGTTTCAGGTATAGGAAGGTGGTATTGGCACTGAGTTCCGCGGGATTTTCCCGGATCACCGACAGTACGGTATAGATGGAGCCGGTGGTAGTCAGCAGAATCAAAGCCACAAGAATGAGAAATCGCCAGCTCCTAACGTGATCCGAAATCTCTTTTCGGACCATAATCCAGAACGGTTGAACAGGAGTATCAGACATCAATGGTACCTCCTTCAAAATAGTGTTGATATATTTCATCAAGTCCGTATTCCTTGTATGAGAGCCTGTACAGCTGACCGCCGCTTTGAACTATACGCTGGGAGATCAAGGGAGCGGCTTCTTTTGTTCCATTTGTCTTTATGGTGATTGTATTTCCATTGGTTTGTACCTCCCTGATCTGTTTCACTTTTTTAAGATTATAAACCAGGCTATCTGGTATGGGGCTTACTTCTGCTGTGATGGTAGTATCCCTATCTCCAAAAAGGTCGTCGGCCAGTTCATCAATATTGCCGAGTGCCCGGATTTGACCATCCACAAGAATGCCCACACGGTCGCAAATTTTCTGGACCTGGTGCAGCAGGTGAGAGCATAACAGTACGGTGATCCCTTTTTCTTTGCTTAGATTCCGGATCATCTCCAGAAATTCATTGATTCCCTTGGGGTCGATTCCGATAGTGGGTTCATCGAGCACCATTATTTCCGGTTCCTTGATCAGTACATCAGCCAGACCCAGCCGTTGGATCATACCTTTTGAATAGGTTTTGGTCTTATTGTGAATCGCATCCTCCAGGCCCACTTTCTTCAGCAGTTTATGTGCAGATTCGGCGGCTTTCTCCTTCGTTATACTGTTCAGCCGGGCTGTATAGATAAGGCTTTCAAAGCCGGTTCTGTTACCGGAAAATCCGACCTCATCCGGCAGGTATCCGGTAACCCTTTTTACTTTAAGGGGTTCGGTTGTGGCATTAAATCCTTTTACAGATACAGAACCGGCCGTAGGTTCCGTGAGACCAATAAGAGTAAGGATGATAGTGGTTTTTCCGGCCCCGTTCGGCCCCAGCAGACCAAAGATTTCACCCTTTTTTATCTCAAGATCCAACTGATCTACGGCCCGGGTCTGCCCGTACTCTTTTACCAGATTTTGGATCTGAATTATTGGTTCAGACATCTTTAGCGCCTCCCGTAGGCCTTGAACAGGTAGGAGATGCCACCCAAAACGATCAGGATGATAAATATTCCGAAAGAACCCCACAGAACCGATTTGTTGACCGTGATCCGAAAATTTGCACTGGAACCGGCTTCGTTTGTTTCTGCGGTGATCGCCAGCTGGTAGTCGCCGGCAATCGCTTTGCTGCTGGAAGTGATAGTGGCATCGACAGTTGTGTTCTCTCCGGGGTTCAGACGCGTTATCTGCTGGTCCTCAAACTCCACATTCCATCCCGTTGGTGAAGAGGAACTCAGGCTGATATCCCGAAGCGGTACAGAACCTGTATTTTGGAGAGAAAGTGTAATGGTTTTCTCGTCACCAGCCGTAATATCGGTACTTAACCGGCCCGAAGGCGTGGTTAATTTTAAGTCATATTTGCCTTTTATAACTGTTTCAAGGATAGCGTTATCGGAAGTATTGCCAGACCGGACCTGTATTGGAATCTGGATAGTATCTGCCTGCGCATTTTGAGAAGGTTTTACGTTTACCCTGATGTTTTTGCTTCCGTTGGAGGGCACGGTGGCAGAAGTCACATAATTGCCGCCCAGCCTGAAGCGTACATCCCAGCCCGGAGGGGCGTCGGCAGCGATCGCATAGTTCTGTTCCTGAGCGGTTTGGTTATTAAGGGTAATATTAAAGTTGAAATCTGAATCGGCATATCCTTCCATATTGGCTTGGTCAACCTGAAGTTCGGTTTTAAACGTGCCTTTTTCGGTGACCTTCACTGTCAGTGGTAATTCAGTTTCCAGCCCGTGATCTGTTTCTGCAACTACCGAAAAGTGATAGGACCCCTTTTCAATTCGCAGGGGGACATTCACGTTGAGATTAATGTTTTTTGTTGAGCTCCCGGATTCTCCCATTTTGGGCTTTACAGCTATTTGTTGAATGTTGTTATTACCAGCCGTAAAAATGGGATTCCAGCTATCAGGTAAGCTTATGACCGAAAGCGTTACATTTTGTATGCGTTCGCTGGAGTTGATGATCTCAATGTCATATTTCAGAGTCTGGCCGGGAGTTACCGACCTGCTTGTATACGGGGTATACAAGGTCA
>JBEPXS010000087.1:0-10612 GCA_041641755.1 Balneolaceae bacterium | reverse complement strand
CTGGAAACCGACGAGGGACAATACGAATACCGGATGCAGCAGGATCAGATACGCAGGCACAGTAACCTTTTCCTGGAGAATTTGGGTAAGCTGGATGCAGACGAACAGTTGCCTACAATCCCCGTTTTCGTGGACTGGAATATCGGTAACTTCTCGGTTACTTCCGACCTGGAGCTGTTTTCCCGGTGGGACTATGACTGGTTCCGAATGAGTTCCCGTATGATGGATTTTTATTTTTTAGCTCGCATCGTTTCGGACGTCGGGGATCAAACAATTTTCAGTTATGACATCGATCCTTTAATGGAAGACCGGTTTAAGCTGTTTCTGCAATCTTATCATGAGGAATATCCGTTGACAGAGCTGGAGATTCGATTCCTCAAGGAGATCTACCGCTTTTTTATCCTAAACTACGTGGTTAAATACGGCAAATACTTTTTTCACGATCTTTTCGCCACCAAACTACAGAAAGAGGCATATGAAAGTTATCTTCCGCAGATCGAAGAAAAGTTTGATCCTGAACCACTCCTGAATACCTTAAATCTTTAACAGGCGGACATGAGACATTTCAAATCAATAGCAAAAAATTATAAAGCTGTTTTTCTAGACTCGTACGGAGTTCTTAAGAATCATAAAGGACTCATCGATGGTGTTCAAAAAACGATAGACTTTCTTCGGGATGAAGGTATACGCTTGCGGGTTCTAACTAATGATGCCTCCCGAAGCCAATATCAACAAGCCAAAGTGTTTGAAGAGCTGGGGCTTATGAATGTTAAAGAGGAGGAGATCATTACTTCCGGCATGCTGGCCCGGCAGTTTCTTGAAAATAAGATAACCGAGGGGAAAATAGCCTACCTGGGGACCGAGAATTCAGCCGAGTACATCCTGCAATCGGGTCTCGAGAAGATCCCTGTCCGTGATATCAACCTGGAGGACGCCGATGACATTACGGCTTTTGTTTTCCTGGATGACGAGGGATTCGACTGGAACCATGATATAAATACCACTGTTAACTTCCTGCGCCGCAAGAATGTACCGGTAATCGTGGCCAATACCGACAAGTACTACCCGGTCTCCAAAAACGACGTGGCCGTGGCTACCGGCGGTATCGCCGAGCTGGTACAAAATATGCTCGATAAAGAGTTTATAGAGTTCGGCAAGCCCGATTCCCAGATGTTCATGCATGCCTATGAACACCTCCTGGAGGAAGGCCCCATAGAAAAGTATGAAATCCTGATGGTGGGCGATACGCTACATACCGACATCATCGGCGGGAACAAGTTCGGGCTCAAGACGATGCTGGTCTTTTCCGGAAACACGCGCAAGGAAAATGCCGAGCTTCAGATCAGCTCCACCGGTATTATTCCCGACTATATCTGCAGCTCTATTGTTGACTAAGTCAGGAGCAAAGCGAACGGTTTACCTCTGCCCTCCCGATCGCTGATCTTTTTATCGTTTTGCTGATTGGGATAGATGTTGTCAGCACGAATAAACCTGCTTAGTCTGGTAACTGTGATTCCGGCAATAATACACTGTTTGGATTTAAACGGCTTTTTTATGAACATAGAAGGTGTTGTCATAATAATATTATGGCTAAAGTACTTTTACATAAGTATAGGTTTAGCAAGCAAATAATTGAAGTGTATATAGTACTCGATACAAATATTTGGATATCAGAATTGGGACTAAATTCGGGTCTCGGTGCAGCAACTCGTCTATTTCTTCAGCAACAATCTGCTACGGTTGCTATTCCAGAAGTTATCCGTCTTGAAACAAATGAGCATATTCGAGATGCATTAACAACACAAATTTCTAAAATCAAGGAAAACCATTCAAAATTGTTGAGCATTTTGGGAAAATTGAAAGAAATCAATCTTCCAACTGATGATGAGGTTGAAGAAGTAGTCACAAATATTTTTAAAAATCTTGAGGTACCAGTTGAAGAGATACCTTTTTCGCTAGAAAGTTCTAGAAATTCATTCTATAAAATTATTAATAAACTACCACCCAGTGATCGTAACCAACAGTTTTAAGACGGAGTTATTTGGTCAGATTGCATGAAACTACTTGAAAGAGATGATGTCCACTTTGTGACAAATGATAAAGCTTTTTTAAAGGACGCGATTACAAACAGGGTTTAGCAACAAATTTAATTGAAGAAATAAGGAAAAGTCTAATAAATTTGAAATTCACTATGAACTAACATCACTACTTGAAAAAATTCGTACTGAAATTGACATTGATCCAAGTGAGATACTCGAAAAATTCTTGGGAGATTACAGAGAAAATGTTCAAAAAATTTTAGATAGATTTTCATATAGTTTAGGTGAAATTTTTTCCGATAAAATTACTGCATATGCAACCCAATCACCTAGTTATGTATATATTGACTTCAACTTAGAAGTAGATTGTAACCCCCTAGAAGAAGATGGGCGTTCCCAAGGAACACTTCTTATCAAAGGAGATGCAACATTTGATCCTTCTAATAACCAATTTGTAGAGATTAGAAGATTAGGTGAAGAGTTTAAGTTTACGTTAGCTGATGGGACGGAAGAATCCGCAAAAAATGTAGTGTTGCGGGCAGACTCCATAGTTCTTGGTCATCGAGAAGTACAACATACTATTAGATATGAGTTATAGAAATTGCTTGCTAACCCCTTAAAAAAGGAAAATGTCAAGCAGGCAGTCCTCACCCAAGTGTTTGGTTAATTCCTTTCAATAATAGCAACATTCACCACATCAATTTACCTATGTAATCGATTCCTGCGTGATCCCTCCCTCCTCCTTAGTTTTAGCGATATGAGGATCTCTTTTGGGGAAGATCCCGCGCATTTACAGACGCACCTCGCCCTCTCCTGCTCTTTTTTTGCGTCAAATAGCAAAATGAAAATTGAATAAACTATAAACTGCCTTCACCTTAAGCGCAAGACCAACAGGCCACATTAAAAGTACTTATTGACAAAATGAGGGCAGAGCGGGTTGTGTATAGTTAGACTAGTGGTGAAAAAAAGCGCTATATAGAAAGGCTCAGAAATAAATACAATAGGAAATCACATATTTTGAAGCTACCTTACATATTATTGCCATTCAAATACATTATCAATATATGAGTTAGTGGATAAGAAATTACATATTACCCTATTAGGTATGTTTAAAATTACCTATCAAGGCAATGTAATTTCTGACGTTAATACACTCCGGCTTCAAGAGTTGCTTGCCTGGTTGATTTTGCACCGCGAGGAATATCAAAGCCGCCAACGTCTCTCTTTCACATTCTGGCCCGAAAGTAGCGAATCTCAAGCCAGAAATAATCTCAGAAATCTTTTACACCTGCTGCGAAAAGCACTGCCGGATCATGATTCATTTATTACGGTAGAGCATACCTCTCTTAAATGGAACCAGGAATCTGGTTTTACCTGTGATGTTGAATACTTTGAAAAAGTGATTAGAGCAGCAAGGCTGTTAAAAGACCCACGGGAAAGGGAATTGAAACTAGAGGAAGGAGTTTCATTATATGGAGGGCCGCTGCTGCCTGACAGCTATTCGGAATGGATAGAGGAACACCGAGATCGATTAAAACTTGATTATCAATACGCTTTGGAAGAATTGGTAAAGTTGTCAAAAAGCAATCGGAATTACGATAAGGGGATACAATTCGCCGAAATGTGGACCACTGAGGAACCTTTCAACGAATCGGCCTGGCGACATCTAATTACTCTTTACGCGTTATGTAACGACAGGGCTAATGCTCTGCAGGCATATAAAAAGTGCACCCGTATTTTACGGAAGGAGTTGCATATTGAACCGGCCCCCGAAACCCTGGATCTATATGAGCAGCTAATCAATAATTATCGTGAATTCAAAGAACCCAATCTGAGATTACCATTTCTACTGTCTGAAAAAAAGCGGCCCCTGATAGCAAGGGATGAAGAGTGGGGAGTATTGCAGGATAACTGGAAAATTACGCTTTCTGGTCAAGTTAGATTGATGTTTATCGAAGGGGTAGCCGGAATTGGGAAAACCTGGTTGACAACTGAGTTTGCGGAAAAAATACAAAGGCAGGGTTATGCAGCAATTTATTTAAGGTGTCACAGCACGACGCGCTCACTAGGATTTGGCATCCTCAACAGTTGTTTGAAGAAGGCAGTTTTAAACAACCAAATAAACCAGTTAGATGATATCTGGAAGGCGCAATTAGTTCGGCTTTTACCTGAGTTACTTGTGAAATATCCCAACCTGGAGCCTCCCAATCACCTTGATAAACCGGAAGAGCAGTGTAAATTATTAGAAGCAATTTCCAGGCTATTCCTGGCAGTTAATAAACCCATGCTTCTGTTAATCGATGATCTGCAATGGTGCGATCAGGAAACTCTTGATTGGGTAAGCTATCATCTTCAACAAAGCGAATCTGCTAATCTTTTCTTCCTTTGTACTCTAAATCATCATGACATAGCTCCTGATTCAAATATTGAACAATTTGAAAGAGCTCATCTGAATGAAAGTTACCTAAAGCAACTTAAACTTGCCCCCTTTGATCTTCAGCACACTGCTGAATTGATTTCAACAATAACGGGTCAAGCAGCTGATAAATCGACAGTCCAGGATATTTTTAATAAATGTGAAGGTATTCCGAGAAAAATAGTTGATGCTGTTAAGCAAGATATCCAAAGTGACGACCAACAGGAATCTACTGATATACCGCTTTTACTGGAAACTACACAAGTCAAACATGTTGATTCATCACTCTCCGGAGATGATCTCCAACAGGAAACTGAAAAAATCACCCGGGAAAATACTAAATACCAGACCCGTGATACCTACCAGCCTTCCGGAATTCATCATCTACTTACTGTACTTAAGACCAGTTTGAAGTATCCCTATATTATTTCAAGTTTTTTCTTAATGATATTTCTCTTACAGTATATTGGACGACCTTTTTTTACTGTGGACCGTGTTGAGAGAAAGCACACTATTGGAGTACTTCCATTTAGTAATCTTTCGGGCAATAACGCCGAAGATGCATTAACTCTGGGCATGGTTGATATCCTAAGCAACAACTTGGCTCAATCAAATGATTTCAGGGTCATCTCTCACAAGTCGATCTCCTTTTACGAAAATCAATATTCACAAATTCAAATGGTAAAGGGACTTAATCTCGATTTTCTTATTGAGGGTTCCGTTCAGACTTCTGAGGATCAGACACGTATTAATATTCAGTTAATGGATGCCAAAACTAATGAATATATCTGGACCAAAACCTATGAGAGGTACCTGGGGGATATTTTTTTCCTACAAAAAGAACTGACGGAGGATATCCTGGCCAAAGTTAATGCTGTTTTAGGCCATGATGTTGAACCCGAATTAGCTATTAGCACGGAACGGGTAAATCCCGATGCTTTAAAATACTTCATGCAGGCCATGAGTATTCCGGGTGTTCCGGGTGACGACAATTTAATTCCGCTCCACCAATCCATCGCCATCGATTCTACCTTTTCCCCGGCACATGCCCACCTGGCGATTGTGTATGCTTTCAAATTTGCCTTTACACATGCTGAAAATTACCGATTAAAATCACAGCAGGCTATTGATAAAGCCCTCGCTCTCAATCCCAATTCTTCATTGGTTTATCTGGCAATGGCCATGCTTAGTGAATTTAGTTTTGAATGGGATAATGCTGAAAAAGCTTTCCAGAAGACCATAGAATTCAATCCGCTAAATGACATCGCCTATCACGAACTGGCACAACTTCAGATGAGATTGGGGCGATTTGAAGAAGCCATTGAGTCGGAAAAAAGAGCTATTTATTTAGCACCGACCTCTTTTCAATATCAAAACGGACTAGGTGAAATTCACCTGTACCAAAGAGACTATGAAAAGGCTATCCTGGAAATGAACAAAGCACTACAGTTATATACTGATTACCCCGCTTGCCATAAATGGCTCGCAATAGTTTATATGTATAAGCAAGACTATCAAAAAGCGTTAGAGTATTATGATACCTATACAAAATTGCATGACAAATTCTATGATCCATCTAACTTTCCGGGTGTTTTAGCCCAGATCTATGGGTACATGGGGCAAAAACAGAAAGCGCTTGATTTGATTGATACATTTTTGGAAAATAATCCGGTTGATACCATTAACAAATCTTTAATGGTTCAATTGGCCTTAGCCTATACTTCCATCAGTGATGTGGAAAACGCCTTGAAGTGGCTTGAAATAAGTCAAAAAGCTAATGCAGGGTGGTTGATATACATGAAAGTTGAGCCCGGTTTTGATTTAATCCGAGATAATCCAAGATACCAAGCTGTAGAGCGGCAGATTTTTGGCAAGTACAGCAACCTTTAGAATAGGGTTAGCCGTTACTTGAAGTTGTCTACCCCCCCCCCCGGCAGATCGGTTACCGGCATTAAAGAGCCATTTCAAAAACCGTTTTACAAGCCCAAACGAAACGTTTCATAAGTTTCATCAATTTATTTCAATAAAACGGTAAATAAGACGCTCTAAAATCTTTGGAATAACGGTCTTCTCTTAGATTACGATTAGTAACTAATTGAACTAACGAAAACTAAAGAGAAATTATCATGAAAACACTAGCACATAATAAACTGAAAAATACGGCATCTATACTGATTATGTCATTTTTTATGGCCCTTACCGTTAATGCCCAGGAAATCGTATGCCCGGAAGTTGCTGAAGCCTTCCAAAATGAACCAATGTCTTTATTGGAAGAAATTACCGAAAGTGACTATCCATACTTTTTAAATCTGTTGAGTTTACAAAAGTATTCGAATATTGTATATCGTGGTCTATCTGTTGATTTCCGGAAAGACCGTGGTTATGCTCTGACAGGTAATGGCAAAAGTATCAAACTTTATGCAAAATATGGAGCAGATGGGACCCTAATTAAAGGAAGCCTTATCAAGAAAGATTCGCGTCTCCCATTATTGATCAGAGAACATCTACCCGGGTTTATGCTTGAACGCTGGGAAATGGTCAGTAACAAGACGTTTATCAATGATTTTGACCCATTGAAGACGGAATACGAGGTAGAATTACAACGTGATAATAAAAAGCGAACCGTATTTTTTGACCACTCCGGTAACCGTATTAAAAGGCTCTTCCGATCGTAATACGGTTGTTTATAATTTGGATTTTTAATCCTTTAGGGCCTTGCAATTTTGCAGGGCCTTTCTATTTATAAATTTTAAAACTGCTATTCTGCTTAAGTTTTAATTTAGCTACAGATAATGATGTAAAGTCCTAAATAAGCCTTAAAATTGTGTATTAGAACAAGTTAAACAGATAATCCTCTCCCAAAATTATCGTTACTTCATTTCCAAAAATACTCGTTTCTACCTGTAGCCAGCTACCGGATTCGATGGTTATCTTCGGATTACCGTACCGATGTTTCTGCCTCTCTTTTAATATTATCCCCTTTCTTCAACCACAGTTTCATAGGCAGCTTTAACTTTTACCCCGGCTATGGCTTCATTTACATTAAAGAGGTGATCCCCGATTTTTTCTAACCGATTCAGGTAATCCAGGAATACAAAGCCCACCTTATTGGAATACACTTTGTTCTCCAACTGGTCGTAATGAAACTCCAACAAATCGTCGCGGCATTCATCTATAGCATCCTCAATTTTCATCGATTTATCGAGATTAATGCTTCCATTGTCATGGGCAAGATTCTCACGTACATTCTGGATACCATCGTGTACAAAATCAAGCATCTTGCGTAACCTGTCCATGGCAGATTCATTCAATTCGTTACCTTCTTTATTCATGCGTTCGAAGGTTTTTGACATTTGGAAATAGATATCAGCTACCCGCTCAAGATCGTTGATGATGCTGTGCATACCACGGATACGGCGACTTGCCTCTTCCGTAAGGTTATAGCTGGAAATTTTTGTCAAATATTCAGCTATTTCCAGCTCTATGTTATCAGTAATCCCTTCTCTTTTTTCAATCTTTTTTAAAAACTTTTCCTGCTTGTTCTGTTTGTTGAATAGCAGTCCCTGCATGCTAAAGTGCATTTTCTCAATCAGCTTGGCGAACAGCTCTATCTCTTTGTGAGCCTGAGACATCGATAACTCGGGAGATGACATCATTCCCGAGGAGATGTATTGCAAGCGATACTGGGTATCTGTATCCTCCTTGTCTTTCTGAAATTTCTCCACAAACCGCACAATATGCGGAACAAAGGCAACCAGCAGCAGCACATTTATCACATTAAATGTGGAGTGGAACAAGGAAAGTGCAAGCGTAGCATTGGCCCGTCCCATTTCATTTGTCGTCTGCAATATAGATTCTGCTCCCGGAATAAAGTATCCCATAATCATGTCTATCCCGGTAAGAAAGGGCTGCATCAGAACCAGCATCCATACCACTCCAAATACATTAAACACGAAATGGAACCTGGCCGCCCTTTTAGCATACACGTTGCCTACAACGGCCGCTATATTAGCTGTAACCGTAGTCCCGATATTTTCTCCCAACACCATGGCTGCTGCCATCGGGAAATCGATCCAACCCTGGAACAACATAACCAATGTGATGGCCGAAGCCGCAGAAGAAGACTGGGTAATCAGTGTCAGAAGTGTACCTGCAACTACAAAAATTAAAATAGATGCAAATCCAAATTCCGTAAATTGGTCCAGGAACATGAACATTTCCGGGTTTTCCTGGATGTTTGGAACACCATTTTTAATAAAATCGAGTCCTATAAACAAAATGCCAAAGCCAATCATGGCTTCAGCGAGGTTGCGCAATTTTTCGCGCCCAAAGAAAATGAATGGGAAGAAGATACCGATCAGCATAATAGCAATCGGGGTGATCTTCATCTTGAACCCAAAAATCGAGATCATCCAGGCAGTAACAGTAGTTCCAATATTGGCCCCCATAATCACCCCCGTCGATTCCAGGAAGGTGATCAGACCGGCATTTACAAAACTCACCACCATCACTGTTGTCGTGGATGAGGATTGTGTAATGGTTGTAGAAGTGAAGCCGGTAAGTATTCCCCGAAACCTTGTACTGGTCATCCCCTTGAGAATGGCCCGTAGTTTATTACCTGCCACCTTTTGAAGCCCGTCACTAAAAACTTTCATCCCGTAAATAAAAATCCCAAGTGAACCAACCAACTGCAATAAATCAAAAAAATTATATTCCATCTCTAGTACATCAATTAAATATGAAGAGCTAATATTTCATCCACACAAATAAAGGCAGCCAATATAACAGATGTTTTATTCTTTTTGAATTATTTTCAACTTATAAAGTTAACAGCTACCGTCTGTAAAGAGGATAGCTGCAGGTAATTAATTTTCTTACTCAGGAGCAATGATAATAACTGCCGTTAAAGAGCAGAAGGCGTGGAATTTTTGACAGAACATACTTTATCTCCAGGCCTAAGAAAAGTATTTACGGTCGCGGTCGCCGCGCCACCCCACTTTGGAAAGCAGCTTCTTTTACCGCACGGGAGACCTGCCGGACAACCTTTTTGTTAAAAACGCTGGGAACGATATACGTTTCACTCAGATCCTCATCATCTATATTTTCTGCAATGGCATGGGCTGCAGCCAGCTTCATTTCTTCATTTATATCGGACGCCCGGGCATCGAGTGCCCCACGGAATATCCCCGGAAATGCCAATACATTGTTTATCTGATTGGGATAATCACTTCTGCCGGTGGCAATAATACGGGCGATTGAATGGATTTTCTCGGGCCTGATTTCGGGGACCGGATTTGCCAAGGCAAACACGATCGGATCGTCTGCCATCTCTTCTACCGCTTCCACCGGGATGATATCCGGTCCGCTCACACCAATAAGCAGGTCAGCTCCTTTAGTGGCATCGAGTACAGAACCATCCATGTTTTCGGAATTGGTGTTTTCCGCAAGCCATTTTTTACTGTCATTGAGCTCAGCCATACGGTTACGACTTATGATCCCTGAACTGTCGCAGCAAAGGATGGTACCTACCCCGTCATTCAGTAAAATCCGAGCAATAGCCACCCCTGCGGCCCCGGCTCCCACAATGGCCACACGAATATCACTCAGCTTTTTACCGACTACTTTCAGTGCATTGATGGTGGCTGCCATTGCTACGACGGCTGTTCCGTGCTGATCGTCGTGGAAAACAGGAATATCCAAAGATTTTTTTAATCTCTCTTCTATTTCAAAACATCTGGGTGCGCTGATATCTTCCAGGTTAATCCCTCCAAATCCGGGCGATATCATTTCGACGGCTTTAACAATCTCGTCCACATCCTGGGTATTTAAGCAGATGGGATATCCGTCAATATCCGCAAACTCTTTGAATAACATCGCTTTCCCCTCCATAACCGGCATAGCTGCCTCCGGACCTATATTACCCATCCCCAATACAGCAGAACCGTCGCTGACCACTGCTACAGAATTCTGTTTGATGGTCAGGGTGTGGGCTTTTTCTTTGTCATCGGCAATGGCCTGGCAAACACGCCCAACCCCCGGAGTGTATGCCATTGACAATGCATCACGGGTGTCCACGGGTACTTTGTTTTCAATACGTATCTTGCCTCCCAGATGAAGCAAGAACACCCGGTCGGATACATTTCTAACTTTAACGCCT
>JBEPXS010000086.1:0-10628 GCA_041641755.1 Balneolaceae bacterium | reverse complement strand
ATTAAGCATAGAAGAGGGCTTTGAAATAAGGTGCCCTTTGCATCTCCGTTCTGCTGTGTTACCTTACTGACTGTATATTCGTCAAAAAAAGCTTTACGGGCATGTCATATAACAAAAGACTGGAAGACCGGATTGACCATTACCTGATCGACAACGAAGAGCTATATAAAAACAAGCGTCTCGGCTGGGTGGGGTGGCTCCTGAATGGGAATATGTGCTTTGGCATCTATGACCAGCTGCTCATTGTACGTCTTAGCCCCTCCCTGGCACATACCTTAACCAAAAAAAAAGGTGTGGACGTTTTCAAACAGGCCGAAGACACACGGGGAGAGATTCTGGCCGTTAGCCACAGGCTTTACCAAGACGACAGAGCCCTGCAAAAATTTGTCGACCACAGTATGAAGTTTACTGCCACCCTGGCACCCAAAGAAGAGGATCAGTGGACTGACAATTTAAAGTAGGTTAAATTGATTCGCTTTTAGCAAAGTAAATAAAAGTTTCCCACATAAATTGCGTCTTCCAGTTGGATGAGATCCCCTCCGCTGGCGGTAAGGATGACCCAGGATAAAAATTTTAATAATATTTCATCCTTTCCTGGTATCATTTTAAAGGATGGAACACAGCATTCTACTCCGAAGTCGCCAATCTCATCCACCTCCGAACTCATCCCAGGTATTGTAAATGCATTTCCCAATTGATTTTCAATTATATCTCCTAATTCCCAACGTTAAACTACTAAATGCCCTGTTCTGGAGATCATATATTGCTCTTAATTTCTTATCCAAACATTTTTATATTTAAGGATCAAATTGAATGCACCTAAAACTTAAAAACGACCCACTCTTACTTTGGACCAACGCAAGTTTTATATAGAGACATATGGTTGCCAGATGAATGTTTCGGACACCGAAATTGTCAACTCCATACTTATGGAGGAGGGAATGGAGCCTGTGCAACAACCGGATAATGCCGATATTATTTTTATCAACACCTGTTCCATCAGAGAAAATGCCGAAGACAAAGTTTGGCAGCGGCTTACCGAGTTTCGTTCTCTCAAGGAAGAAAAAAATAACCTGACCGTTGGCGTACTCGGTTGCATGGCAGAACGGATTCGTGACAAGATTATAGAAAAAGAGCATCTTGTGGATCTAGTGGTTGGTCCGGATGCCTATCGCGACCTACCTAAGCTGCTTACCGACGTAGATGACGGTCGTAAAGCTGTAAACACGCTGTTATCACTCGAAGAAACATATGCCGACATATCCCCCGTTCGTACCAACGATAACGGCGTCAGCGCTTTTGTAACGATTATGCGGGGGTGTGACAATATGTGTTCTTTCTGCGTGGTTCCCTTTACGCGCGGACGTGAACGCAGCCGGCCGGTTGAAAGTATTTTGAGTGAGCTGCAGGATCTGAGTAAGCAGGGTTATAAGGAGGTTACCCTGCTCGGGCAAAATGTAAATTCCTACCAGTTTGAGGATACCGACTTTACCGGGCTGATGGATCAGGCCAGCAAAGTTGATCCGGAGATGCGTATACGGTTCTCCTCTCCCCATCCCAAAGACTTTCCGGAAGAGCTGCTACACCTGATCTCAGAACGCCCGAATCTGTGCAATTATATTCATATTCCGGCACAATCGGGCAGTACCTCGGTACTTGAACGGATGCGCCGCCCCTACACACGGGAACAATACCTTAAGCTGGTTGAAAAGATGCGCAATATTATCCCGGGGGTCTCCCTGTCAACCGATATCATTGCTGGTTTCTGTGATGAAACTGAGGAAGAGCACGAGGACACGATGTCACTGATGGCTGAAGTGGAATATGACTTGGCTTATATGTTTGCATATTCTGAACGGGGACGCACCCTGGCCCACCGTAAGTACGAGGATAACGTACCCGAAAAAGTTAAAAAGCGCCGCCTGAGCGAGATCATTGAGAAACAGATGGAGATCCAGGAGAAACGCAATAAACAGGAAATCGGCAAACGACATTTGGTTCTTGTCGAAGGAACCAGCAAACGTTCTGACGAACAGTTAAAAGGACGTACCGACACTAATAAGATGGTGGTATTTGATCGCGGCAATCTCCAAAAAGGAGATTATGTGGAAGTGGAGATCACCGATTGTACCTCCGCCACACTGATGGCAGAGGTGATCGGCAGCAGCAGCATCGATGAGTTTAACCGAGAAATGGTGGCCGCCTGATACTTTATAAGTAAGTGCGTTGCACCCTAACTCTTTTATAACAAACCCTCCAAGGTTCTGAGAAGGCCCTGGAGGGTTTGTTATTTACAACTACAACCAATTTATAAAAAAAAGCCTGCCTATATCCCAAGGCAGACCTTTGATCCTCTATGTATGCAACCATAGACTCTATTCGGTTTCTTCTTCCAGCTCAATCGTACCTAATTCATTCGTTTCACCGACAGTTACTTCAACTGCACTGGTATCTTTGGCAGCGTAAGTAGTATCGGTCGGATTCAGAGAAACCGTATAACTCCCCGCCTCAAGGCCGATCAATTTAAAGTATCCGTCACTGGTGTCTGCGTAGGTCGAAGCAAGGGTATCGCCGTCGGCAATTGCGTGTACTGCCGGTTCAGCTTCAACCGGTGAAACAGTACCATCAATGTTGCCAGTTTCCGCTTGGTTAGACGCCATAATAACCGGCTTTAACAAATATCCGGGACTAGCCTGACCATGTCCTCTTTTTACAACTGAACGACGGGCGTCAAAGTCCAGCATCAACGTATAAGTGATATCTTCCTGAATTTCGGCATTCACGTTCAGCTTAACACCGGTCTGGGAACCGCTGGGTACCATCATATCATGAGTTTCTCCGTCGATTACGACAGTGTGTCCGGAATCAGCAAGTATCAGTCGAATCTGCTGATATGTTCCGGCCTCAAGCGTAGTATCTCCTAATACAACATAAGCACCATTGGTAAGGTCCAGCAGGTTGTAGGTTTGTTGAGGTTCACTGATAGTCATCCAGCCTTCCTCAGATTCTTCATTATTAATCTCAACCCGGTCTACGGTCACATTTACTTCATCCGCACTGTCTATCGGAGCGTCGTGCATGCGTACCTCCAAAGTTCCCATGCCGGAACCTGAGCTAGATCCGAAGTCATCGCATCCTACTGCAAGCAGCCCTAATCCTAGTAGTAGTACAACTGAATAATTTAATAGCTTAGTCTGTAACATTTTCTTAAATCAATATATTTAATTCGGTTTAATTTTGATCCATCTGTATGAGTGTGACGAGCAAGTTTGGAGATGGTTACTAACTAATTTTAATTTATTGATTTACCCATAAAAGTTGGGTCGTATAACATATATCCCATTTTTTAGGAGGATTAAAAGTGGGAAGCTGCTCGGCTGTTATAGGTGAATATTCTGAATGGCTGTTAATAGGTAGAGAGTTCGTCTGGAAAGGCGATCACCTAACTAATTTATATGATGAAATCAATCAGGGGTAATACGTTTCAAGGAAAATAAGTACTGTCGTCCAAATAGGAGTAGTTTGACTAACAATTTAAAGGGACCTGGCGCTTGTGCTAGCCGTTCCCTCTGCCCTGTCCTTGGCCTTGGCCCTGTCCCTGGCCTTGACCTTTTCCCTGACCCGGGTTGTTAATAAGTCCTTTAGGAGTGGTTCCCGGAGGACCACCGCCGATATTACCCTGGAAAAGGTTTTGCAGTACCTGGGCTGCCGGTGTTCCGGCTTGCAGCTGGTTGGCCACTCCTTCCAGGATCCCTGCTGCTGGAATTTGGCTGCGTTTCTGTGCCATATTCACAGCCATGGGTAACTTTTGCAGGTCACCACTTTTAAAACCACCTTTCAGCGCCCGAACTACGAAAGACTGTGCTACCTGGGGTTGGTCTCCGGCCGAAAGATCAGGTATTATATTAACAGCTGCGATAATATCAGAAGAGTTGGCCTGTGATAGAACGGATTCACTGCTGATCTCTGAAAGAACCTGGTCGATCGTCTCTGCAGAAATATTACGAGATATCGCTCGTGAGGAGACTTCGATCATACGTTTACGAACTCCCGCCTGACCGGCCTTCCCATCCGATCGCTCAACCATCTGCTGTACTTCTTTTTTTTGCATCCAGGGATCAACAATACGTGCAGCCTGTTGCGTGGAGCCATTCATGCGGCTTACGACCGAAATTAGCTGTCCATTGGGAACACCCTTGGAAAGTCCCTCCAATGCTTTCTGGATAATATGTTCAGCCGGCAGGTCCTGTTCCGCAAGTCCTACGGCCGGTTTCAAAATATCTGCTATTTGACCCTCACTCATACCTCGGTTTTTGGCTCTGTTCTGCAGCTCGGTAAGGGTTGTTTTATTAATACCGTTATCTTCCGCAGCCTGGACTAACTCTGCTACACTACCTTGTTGAGCCACAGCATGCAAAGAAATGCCTGCAAACAGCACCAGAAATAGTATACTAAATAGCAGTATATGTTTAAATTTTAGATATTTCATTGTAATAAGCTTTTTATTGTTCAATCAATATCATTGCATTTGTGCCGCCGAAACCATCATCAACGGTGTAGGTTTCTTCAGAAAATGAAATCCACTCTTCCTCTCCTCCTTGCACCTGTAGCACTTTATATTCGTATGCTCCTTCTTCCAGATCAAGCTGGGCTACATATCGGTTCTCTGCCTGCTCTACCAGTGGAATGCCGGGCCGCTTCCAATTATTAAAATCGCCAATCAGGTAAAGCTGACCCTCTCCCGCATATCGAATTTGAATCTCCTGCCGGCCAGAATTTTTATCCCATTCAGGAATTATTCCACTTCTGCCTCCAGAACGTCCGGGACGAAAGTTCAGACGTACCCCACCGGAAACCTGATAATCATTTAGGTTATTTGTGGTGGCATCCGACTGGTATTGCAACCCGGTCAGATCTAAAAACAGGGAAATACGGTTATTAACAGGAAAACTTCCTTCCAGCCCCAAGCGCATCAGTTGATCAGTCTGGCGGATTGATTCTGTGGTACCACCCGGTGGAAAACCACCACCTCCGGTTGTTGTCGTTATCTGATTTTGATACCTATCCAGTCCAAGCACCAGCCGAATTCTTTCTCCTCCACTGAAAATATGAGAGACAGTAGCTACGGAACTAAATCCTTCGCCTATTGCAGGTAGATTATCGAGATTGCCATATAGCCCCGCAGTCAACTGCCATCTGAAACTCGGCCATGTCTCGACTTCCAGAGCATACAGATCTATTCGATTCCTGGAATCAATCGAGACACTATCGATTACAAAATCATCGTACCGGCGGAAGTTTGATCCTACCTTAAGCTTTATGTTTGTAAACAAACCCGGAAACCAGCTCAGTGTGGGCTGTGCCCAAAAAAGGGTTCTTTTAAAATCAGAACTGAAATAGCTACCACCCGTTTCCACTCCTGCACTAATTCTATTATTGAACTTATATCGGTAGTTGGCCAATGCGAGGCCACCATTCCATGAGGTCCTATCTCCCAAAAAAGGTTCAAAAACTAATCCTCCGGTCATTTCAACCTCATTATTATTGTCAAACCAGATCGCCTGGCCTAATGTAGTCAGGGTACCATAACCACCATCAACAGTTCGATCCCATTCAGAAAAATAGGGATTCAAATAGGTATTGGAGGTATACCCCACACGTGAATTGACAGATACTGCTGTCTGCCATTGCTGGCTAAATGCTATATTTGATACAGAACATAACATGGCTACTGCCATTAAGCCGATTCTCATAAGTAAATAACTGCATTTTTGTTCCCAAATCCGTCTTCTCGGTGCATCGGAGCCAGTGGATCTGTAACCCACTTCTCACCATCTTTGACAAACATATAACGGTGCTCTCCCCGACTCATTGAAATGAGGCCCGTCCAAACCTGCTCTCCGTTCACTTCCTGTTTACTAAGCGACACCGGCTCCCAATCGCTGAAATCTCCGGCCACGGCAACTGAACCAGCATTTTTATCTATGTATACAAATCGGAGCCAAACCTCATCATTAGTTTGAGAAATAGTTTGTACCGATTCTCCAACTCCGGGAGTTGATTCCGTAACCTGTTGCTGCTGCTCGGGTGTAGAAAAATCAGGAATCGCCAATGCTACTGCGAGTACCAAAATAAGCACCATTGCATAGGCAGGTCGCAACGCCACAGGACGCGGTTTCAAAAGCCAATCCAGCCAACCGGGATGTGATTCGGCCGATTCTGTCTGCTTCTCTTTTTCCTCTGCAGTCGAAAGTCCATGAACCTCCTGCATCACGGATTTACTAAACCCCTCCGGTACCTCAAAAGAATAGATATCCGGTTCCCGCCGAAATGATTGCTGCAGCTTAAGCTCAAATTGTAGCATCGAACGCATCTCTTCATCATCGGCGATATTGTGTAGGGCTTTACGCTCTTCTTCCCGGGAAAGCTCACCCTCCACATATTTTCTAAATAGTTTGTCGTTGTGGTTTAGCATCGTTACCGTGTTTTGTTTTCAATATATTCTTTTAGCTCCTTACGAGCACGGTGCACTCTCACTTTTAACGCGCTCACTGAAACGTCCATTCGATCAGACATGGCCTGGTAGGTCATGTCATCCCGATACTTGTACAAAAATGCCTGTGAATAATCCGGTGATATAGCATCCAGTGCTTCCTCTAAAAGCTGGCTCCATTCAGCAGCCTGGAATTGTTGATCCGGCCGTTCAGTTTCGGGAAAATTATTTTCAAGCACATGCTCTTCCATCTCACTAAACCGTTTATTCTGCCGCCGGATGTTCTTCACATAATCGCGGCAATGATTCTTGGCGATCATATACAACCAGGATGAAAACTTCGAGTTCATGCTGAACTTATCTAATCGTTCATAGCACTTTACAAATATCTGTTGTGCCAGTTCTTCCACCTCATCTTCGTCATTTACGAATCGACGAACAATATGAAATACCATAGGGGCATAACGGTCAACGAGTTGTTCATACAACTCAGTTTTTCCATCCAGTACGTTCCGGATCAGTTGGAATTCTTCTTTCTTTGAATGCCCCATTTATCACATTTAGATTACCAGTCTAATCATACCGTGGTATATTATATCCAAATGTGAAACATTGTACAATACATTCTTCATAAGTATGACGACCAACTTTATAAAGGGTTACAAGAAACTGCAGTTTTTTTCTTCTCTCATTATTTGAAATAACCCGTGGTTTTCACCATAATAAACCACCATCCAGTTTTTATTGAAATTATTCTGGCAAACCCTCTATTTATTAAAGAAAACTACAACCGTATTTTTACAAAAGTAAATAATTTTGTCTGAATCATTTGATAACATATTAACTTCCCTTGACTCCCTTGAGGAGCAATCAAAAGAGCTTAAGGAGATCCTGCTGGCCAATCTCGTAATGCTTGGAGAGATACCCGCTCCTACATTCAAAGAGGAGGAACGTATTGAATTCTTGATGAACCGCTTCAAAGAAGCAGAGCTCGACCATACCTCGGTAGATGAAGTGGGTAATGGTATTGGCACCTTGGAAGGCGAAGCGGGTGAAGAAAATATTTTGGTTGTTGCCCATGCCGACACCGTTCACTCCGAAAAAATTGATCATACGCTCTCAGTTCAACCCAATACGGTGACCGGTGCAGGTGTGGCCGATAACAGTCTCGGCCTGGCCATACTTGCCACCCTTCCCTTCTTTCTGGATAAATTTGATATCAAACTCAACAAGAATCTTTTTTTAATGGGGGCTACGCGAAGCCTCGGCCGTGGCAACCTGGAGGGGCTGCGGTTTTTCCTTGCCAACGCAGACAAACCGGTCAAGATCGGGATTGGCCTTGAAGGCGTTGAACTGGGGCGGCTCAGCCATACTTCCATCGGGATGCAGCGCGGAGAAATCACCTGCAAAGTTCCTGAGGAATACGACTGGTCCAGGTTTGGAGATGCCAGCGCAATCCTTACGCTTAACGAAGTAATTAATAAGATTAACGAAATCCGCCTTCCACAGCGTCCCCGGACCAGCATAGTAATGGGATCGATCGAGGGGGGGACTTCATTCAATACCACCGCATTGAAATCGACGCTCGGCTTTGAAATCCGTTCTGAATCCGCGAAGCTTGTTAATGATATTAACCAAGCGATCCATGAAATTGTGACAGAAGTTTCTTCCAAGAGCGGAGATACTATTGAACTGGATATATTTGCTGAGAGAGAACCGGGCGGAATTCCATTCTCGCATCCCTTGATCCGCCACACCCGCCAAATTATGGAGGAACTTGATATCGAATCGCGGCCCGGTCCCAGTACATCCGAACTTTCAGCTTTTATTGATTACGACATTCCCGCTATTACCCTTGGACTTACGCACGGCGATCGTATTCATGAAACGGATGAAAACATTAAAATCGATCCGATATTTAAAGGTATTGCCCAGGTAATAGGTACATTGCTTGCAATAGACGGAGGTTACTGTGAAGAAGATTAAAAAATGGATTAAGAACAACACCTATCATCACTCCCAGTTTTGGGACCTCAAACAGCTTGTAGAAGCCAAAGAAGAGCAGGACCTGACAATGTCGCTCTGCCTGCCCACACTGAATGAGGAAAAAACCATTGGTAAAGAGGTAGTTATTTTCAAATCAGAGCTGGTAGACCGCTATCCCCTGCTGGACGAAATTGCGGTGATCGACTCCGGTTCT
The DNA here is from genome assembly GCA_041641755.1 of Balneolaceae bacterium. Lineage (GTDB taxonomy): Bacteria > Bacteroidota > Rhodothermia > Balneolales > Balneolaceae > JAMQKA01. The sequence goes on along the minus strand of JBEPXS010000086.1, from coordinate 1,935 downwards.
ACCGATAAAACCCTGAAAATAGCTGAAGGATTTGGAGCCGATACCTACCTGGCAGACGATATTCTACCCGATCTTGAAACAAAAAAAGGAAAGGGGGAAAACCTCTGGAAGGCGATTTATCAGCTGAAGGGTGACATCATTGTATACGTAGATGCTGATATCAGTAATATTCATCCCAGATTTGTGTACGGACTGGTAGCCCCGCTGATCCACCGGCAGGAGATTCAATATGTGAAAGCTTTTTATGATCGTCCATTAGCAGTATCCGGCGGCATCCGCCCCTCAGGTGGCGGACGTGTAACCGAAATACTCATTCGTCCCCTTTTCTCCCTGTTTTTCCCTGAACTCACCGGCATTATCCAACCATTGTCCGGGGAATATGCAGTGCGGAGAGAGGTCCTAGAAAAAATACATTTCCCGATTGGGTATGGTGTAGAGACTTCCCATCTGATTGACGTGTACACCAAATACGGACTGGATGCATTCGCACAAACTGACCTGGATCAACGCGTACATGAGAATAAACCCACCCGTGCCCTTGGGAAAATGTCCTTCGGTATTCTTCAGACCTTCATCAAACGGGCCAAAGCACTCGGAATTATTGGGGAACTGGCCGACCACGAAACAATTCTTCGCCAAACCCAGGCAATTGAGGATTCCTACGGTCAGGAAGAGATCGAAATTATAGAAGAAGAGCGCCCACCGATGATTGAAATTGAAGAATATCGCAAAAAGTTCAACCGCAAGCCCCAGGATTAAACATATGGACGAGGCTACACTCATTAGCCGTATTCGGGATCTTTCCAGTCAAATGGATCCTATACCAACCGAACAGGATGCCCGCTTACAAACTCTAACCTCCATTCACTGCGTGGCCTTTGATTTCTACGGTACTATGTTCCTGTCAGGCGTGGGAGATATTGGAATTGATGAAGAGCAGAGTTCCGAGAACCTTTATCAATTTCAGGAGGCGTTATTGGATACCGGTTTCGACGTAACCAGCGATCGCACCTCTAAGCAGGGCCTCATAGAATTTGACAGAGCTGTTCGGGAGTATAAAGAACAAAAACGATCGCAAGGTATCGATCACCCAGAACCTGATATAGTTTTTATCTGGCACGAAGTGCTAAATAAGCTTATTGAGAATAGACAAATTGAAGGAAGCCTATCCCGTGAAGTGGCCCAGCGATTTGCGATAGAATATGAGTTTCGCTTCAACTCAATCTGGCCCGTTTCCGACCTGATGGAAACAATTGCATCACTCCATCGGCGACGGTTTATCCTGGGGATTATTTCAAACTCACAATTTTATACTCCCCTTGCGTTCAAGGCATTGACAAACAGGGATATAGCCGATACCGGTTTTGATCGGGATTTATTGGTATGGTCGTACCAGGCCAGCGTTAAAAAACCTTCTATTGACCTTTATGAACGATTTGTAACCGCACTGAAACAAAAACACAATCTGCAGCCAGAACAGGTGCTATATGTAGGTAATGACATGCTCAAGGATATTATGCCTGCCTCCAAACTCGGAATGAAAACCGCTTTGTTTGCCGGTGATGCCCGCTCCCTGAAACTGCGCCCGGATGATCCTCATTGCAAAGGAATAGAACCAGATATAATCGTTACAGAGTTGAGTCAGATTACAGACTGTGTTGATAACACAGTCTAACTTATTCTATTTCATTTCTTAAAACAGGCAGTACTAAATTTCTTGTCTGAATTGTTAAATACCACAGACTTAGCATTTTTTTATTTTCAACAGTTCTTTAGCCCTGACAAGTTCTTTACTCCATTCGCTAATGTCTGTATTCATATTCGGAAGAGATTTATAGGCCTTATATACCGACTCGTAATATTTTTTCTGACTCTCATCCCCATTGTTCATCCTGCTTTCTGAGGGCGTTCCATCAAATACCATGCGCTTTTTAA
>JBEPXS010000085.1:0-10710 GCA_041641755.1 Balneolaceae bacterium | reverse complement strand
CGGCAGGTACCCCTGTAACCACAATCTCCCAGTGACCTCCGAGCGAACTTCCCTCTTTACGCCATTTCTTTATTTCTTCCCGCATCTGACTGCTCAGCTTCTCGTCAAGACAGCGCACCGGTGATTCATCCGCCGCACGAAAAATAGTTTCTGCTCCATCCTTGAGCATTGGATCTACAACTTTGCGTACATCCTCCCAGGGATCCTGATAACCCACTCTCCCGATACGAGTAATATGCCCGCCGATTTCGATTCCGAAATATTTTAGCAATTTCCGCGCTATGGCACTCAATCCCACACGCATGGCCGTTTCCCTGGCGCTGGACCGCTCGATAGCGGGACGAATATCATCATACCGGTACTTCTGCACCCCCACCAAGTCCGCATGGCCGGGACGAGGTACCGTAATCGGATCTACATCTTCACCGTCACCCTCCTTGTTCATTACTTTGGGCCAGCCGGTATCATCCTTTTCGAATGCCTTGTTGGGGAGCTGCAGCGCAATAGGTCCCCCCAGTGTTTTTCCGAAACGCACGCCGGATAGAATTTCGGCTTTGTCTTTTTCAAACGCCATACGACCACCGCGCCCGTATCCCTTTTGACGACGTGCCAGGTGTAATGCAATTTCATCTTCGGTGATTGGAAGGCCTGCCGGTATCCCTTCAATAATACCAGTGAGTTGAGGACCGTGAGATTCGCCTGCGGTTAAGTATCTAATCATACTTGTTAACGGTAAAACTTATATTTGAGTTACTGGTTATCAGTGGTTGTCGATTACTTAAATTTGTATCAGGAACTTAATGAAGTATTTCGCGCTGTGTACAGTCTAATATTTCCAAAATTCATGATTTGCACCTAATACTGATTCTTCGAGGTTCTCTGTTCACTAACACATGGCATGATTGAAAATGCCATGCTAATGATTCATATCAATTTGTTTCAGATAGTCATGGCGTGAAACGCGTTCTTCAAGAGTTCGGTCATCTTCACACCCAATTTCCCGCAACTGCTCAATACGATCTACATCGCCGAGCACAATCAAAGAGTCACCCTCTTTAATCTTATCCTCACTTCCGGGATTAAACTTAATATTGCTTGTCTGCCCTTCGGGTATAATTGCAATTATGACCACAAAATATCTCTGGCGAATTCGTGCTTCAGCCAGTGTCTTGCCTGCCAGGTCAGAACCTTCGAACACTTTTACCTCATCAAAGATATGATCCTGATGTTCACCACCCAGAATCTGATTCATGAATTTATCAACATGTGGACGCAAAATAACATTGGCCATCCGGTCGGCTCCAACCTCGTAGGGAGAGATGACTTTATTAGCGCCGGAACGCAAAATCTTTTTGGTGTTGGCCCGCTGATTAGTACGAACAAGGATAAAAATATTATCATTGAGTTCACGAGCAATCAGGGTCACAAACACATTGTCCTGATCGCGCGAAAGCGTACAAATAAGCCCTTTTGCCCGTTCGATACCCGCTTCAATCAACACACTTTCCTCTTGGGCGTCCCCCTCTACATAAAGCAGGCGATCCTCCTTAATACGGTCGATACTGGAATCCCTGTTTTCCACAACTACAATCGGAATATCGGCTTCCTGCAAAACCTTTCCAATCCGATGCCCGATACGGCCATAGCCGCAAATAATGTAGTGATTGTCCATCTTCTCCAACTGTTTCTTCATAGCACGTTTCCTAAAAATTTCACTTTCGAAAATTAGCTGCGTTGTTTGTGATGCAATGTAGGATATAACTCCGATACCCATCACAAAAAGGACCATTGTCAGAATTCTTCCCACATCTGAGAGGTTCTTTAGTTCGGTAAATCCGATCGTTGTGATGGTAATGAAGGTCATATAAAACCCATCAAAAAAATCCATCCCCTCAATAAAATGATATCCTATCGATCCGAGTCCAAAGACGATGATCAGAACCCCCACCGCGCCAAGAATACGGAAGGCGACAATATTGTCCAGAATGTCGTTATAAAAGCTTCTCAACTGAATATTTGTAACTTGTTTTGAATTAAGTTGACAATATAGTCGAAAAAATAAAGCGCATGAAATGAAAACCACCCTTAAATTTAATAGTTTCCAGTTCCCTAAAATATAAACAGATACGCCAGAATGGAAGCTCTACAAAAACTGGGACAATATGGATTGCTGCTTTACCGCGCACTGCGTTCCTCCTACGAGTACAACAATTATAAGAACAATCTCGTAAACGAACTGGTAAAAATTGGCTACGAGTCGTTACCTATCGTATTACTAACCGGAATTTTTACCGGTGCGGTAATGACCCTGCAGACCTCCTATCAGCTTGAGATTGCCTATGTGCCTCAATCCGTGATCGGAGCTATTGTTTCTGAGTCAATTTTGATTGAACTCGCGGCGGTGATCACCAGCCTGGTACTGGCCGGCAAAGTAGGCGCCCGTATTGCCACTGAGCTTGGGACGATGCGCGTCAGTGAACAGATTGATGCATTAGAATCGATGGGATTTAATTCGGTATCATTTCTGGTGGTACCACGCGTTCTCGCTGGTCTGATTATGTTTCCTATTCTGTATATTGTGGCCTCGGCTTCCGGGATTATCGGCGGCCTTGTAGCCGCTGTGGTATCAGGTGCCTTACCTGCGGCAGAATATATGCAGGGGGCCCGGGAGTTTTTCTATCCCTGGGATGTCTCCTTTGGTCTGCTAAAAGCATTTGTTTTCGGATACGTGATTACATCGGTTTCCTGCTACAAAGGGTATTTTGCCACCGGCGGAGCAGAAGGGGTGGGTACCAGCACCACGCAGGCAACCGTTTTAAGTTGTATTTACGTGTTGTTGGCCGATTTCGTACTAGCCGCAATAATGTTGTAAATTGTAAGATTGTATGATAGAGATAAAAAACCTAACTAAAAGTTTTGGCGACCTGCTCGTGTGGAAGGATGTCTCCTTCGATATCGAGGAAGGTGAAACTCTGGCTATAATCGGCCAGTCGGGTTGCGGTAAGTCGGTACTGGTAAAACATCTTAACGCGCTGATATATCCGGATTCCGGGGAAGTAATAATTGATGGTAAAAATGTTTTTGAACTGGAGTATGTGGATCTGCGTAAGATGAGGCAGCGATTTGGGGTCCTGTTCCAGGGATCGGCGCTGTTCGATTCCATAAACACATTTGAGAATGTAGCCTTCCCGATGCGGTACTTTACGGATTTTACGGAGGAAAAGATCACCGAAAAAGTACACAGTGCCCTCGATATAGTTAATCTGCTGGATGCGGCCGACAAGGACACTTCGGAACTTTCGGGCGGAATGCGTCGCCGGGTTGCCCTGGCACGAGCCACGGTCCTGCAACCGGATTTCTTGATCTATGATGAACCGACCTCAGGGCTCGATCCGCAGACTTCTGAAGAAATTAATCACCTGATCACCTCAATGGCCAGCAACCTGAACATCACATCAATCGTAGTTACACACGATATCCATAGCGTACTTAAAATAGCCGAGACGGTCGCATTTCTACATGCTCAAAAACTGTGGTGGCATGGAACCATAGACGAGATGCGAAACAGCAGTAACAAAGAGTTATTGAACTTTATTAAGGCAAGTGAATACCAAATAAAACCAGATAAGGAGAAATTCATTGGCAAAAATCAGTAACGAACTGAAAGTTGCAATTACTATTATCGCTTCCCTGCTTGTAGCATTCCTGGGATTCAGGGCTATGCAGGACATGCCTGTCTTTAGGCAATCCCATAAAATAAATGCTTATTTTGATCGTGTTGATGGCCTGAGTGCGGGAAATTATGTTTATATCAACGGTGTAAAAGTGGGATCTGTTAACCGGATAGAACTGGTCAACAATGACAGCGTGCTGGTAAGTATGAACTTTGATCTCGGTGTTAATATACCCAAGGGCTCAGTAGCTCAGCTGGAATCTTCCGGGTTGCTCGATGAAAAAGCAATTATTATCCAAAAAGGGGCATCCGATGAGCTCGTTCCCTATGACGGATTTATTGAAGGTCGATACGAGGGCGGTATGATGGAGACACTTGCCAGTGAGGGAGCGGAACTCAGCAATGATGTATCTTCTTCTTTTAACAAACTCAACACCCTGCTCGATGATCTGAATCAGGTCCTGAACGATAAAAACAAAAAAAATATTGACGAGACACTTTCCAGTATTCAGTCTACGTCAAATAATATTTCAGAACTAATTAAAACCAAGAAGAATAAGCTTGAATCCAGTATTGATCACGCCAATTCCGTGCTTGCTAACTTCGACACCCTGACCACAGATAATCGCCAGCAACTCGACTCTGCCATAGTTCGGATGAACAGATCCCTGCAACAGGTTGAATCGCTTAGCAAGGAGCTCACCCAAACCTCCACCCGGTTAAACTCTGTTTTGGAAAAAATTGAAAGAGGGGACGGCACCCTTGGGAAATTGGTTAACGACCCCTCCCTGTATCATCACTATGACAGCCTGGCCGCAGAAATGAAAACACTGATCGAAGGAATTAACAAGGATCCCAAAAAATATCTTAAACACATGCGCCTGATTGAAGTTTTTTAACAATCAGATCGGTTGGCATTCCTCGATCAATAACGGCTCATCCAAACTAGTGTTATATCATGCCTACAGTGTCGGGTTGCATCAAGGAAGTGGCCCGGCGAACCCACCCCCGTCTTTCGCGCAAACCCACGCGAAATCCACCCCTCCCCGGTGGAGGGGATTTGCTATTTGCCTGTTTTCAGAGAAACAGCTCAACATAATGGTATGGGCTCGTATAAGTCCCCTCCCAGGAGGGGTGCCGAGTGCAGCGAGGCGGGGTGGGTTCGCAAGCCGATGATTCAGGGGTAGACCCGACAATTTATCTTAGACACAACGCTGGTTTCCTTAGCAGGCGCGATCCAAAAAACCTGTTTAAGCTGAATTGCTCTTAGCACAGGCTTCTTGTATATTTACAAGCTTTCTGGCCATGTATTATCAGGCCATTTTAAAAGAAATTTTTTAATTGAAATTTGTAGCAGATACGAGGTTTTTATTATGGGCGTAATGGAGAGAATGAGAAAGAACACCGGAGTTATTCTCTGGGTGTTAATTTTCTCTTTTGGAGTACTTTGGATTTTGGCTGATACACAAGTTTTTGATGCACTTCAAGCGGGTCCCCGCTCACTTGGCAGTGTTAACGGAGAGCCTATCTCTATAGAAGAATATAACAGTAGGATCAGTGGATATATTGACCGCTATTCACAGCAGACCGGCAATTCAGTAACTCCTGAAATGAGAGCATATTACGAAGATCAGGCATGGAACGAGCTGGTAACGAGCAAGCTCCTTCAACAAAAGATGGATGATCTGGGCATTGCAGTCACCGACCAGGAAGTTGTTGAGATGATTACGGGAGAAAACCCCGATCCTTTCATCCGACAGCAATTTCAGCGAGAAGACGGAACCATAGATCGAGTGGCTCTTCAGGCAGCTATTGAGGCACCGGAAAATAGCCAGGTTTGGGTAATGGTTGAGCAACAGCTGCGCCAAAAACGACGTCAGCAAAAGATGAACAACTTTGTTCAATCGTCAATGGTAGTCAGTAGTCACGAAGTTGAACAGCAGTATCTGCGTAATAATACCACAGCAGATATCGCTTACGTACGATTCCCCTATGCCGAGGTCCCCGACAGTGCTGTTGAGGTGACCGAAAGTGATATGCGCGAGTTCTATGAGAACAACCAGGAACGGTATGAGCAGAAAGAATCCTACCGGTTTAAGTATGTGGGCTTTGATAAAACACCTACCAGCGAAGATACCGCCCGGACATTCAGAGAACTCCGTCAAATACGAGATGAGTTTGCACAAGCTGAGGATGACTCGCTATTCCTGTTTCGTCAACAATCCACCACACCATACAGTGCTGAATTTGTCAATGAGTCTGAGGTTAAGGAGGAGTTCACACCGGTGTTGGATCTGCAGGAGGGCGAAGTTAGCCAACCGATACAAACAGGTGGTAAAGTAAATCTCCTTAAAAAAATTGAGGACCGTGACGATCAGGTTAAATTTGTGGTACTCAGTTACGATATCAGGGCTGATCCGGTGAATACGATTGATGCTAAAGCGGGAGAGGCAGACGACTTCAGTTATTTTGCTGAACAAAACGGGTTTGAGACGGAGGCTGAAAATAGTGGACTGACTATCAAAGAGGCCTTTGCTACCAAGGATAATCCATTTATAGCAGGGATTGGCCAGAGCAGACAAATCTTGAATTATCTTGAAACCTCAAGTGAAGGTAATATATCATCACCACTGGAGTTAAGTAACCAATTTGTTGTCTTGAAAGTAGAAGAAGTTATCCCTTCCGGTGTTCGACCCTTTGAAGAAGTAAAAGATCAAATCAGGAATCTGGTCCTGAATGAAAAACGAAAAGAACAGGTTGCCCAGCGTGTTCAGGGTTTGCTGGATTCAAACAGTTCACTCGAATCATTGGCATCTGCCTCTGGTAAAGAAGTAGCAACACAGAACGGTCTCCGGAAAAGCTCCGTTGTGATCCAGGGAGCTGGCCGCGAACCCGAAGTGGTTGGCGCCGTATTTGGGCTTGAGGAAGGCGAAACCTCAGATGTACTCAAAGGAACCGGTGCCATATTTGTTGTTCGTCTTGATCGCAAACAGGAGGCAGACCTTCAGAACCTGACCACGAATACACGCCAGCAAATCCGACAACAGCTGCAACAGGAGAAAAGCAAATCCTACGTACAGGTATGGATGGAACAACTCAAAGCGCAGGCTGATATAGAGGACAACCGGGCACGGCTGCTTCGCCAGGGATAACGGAGTTCTAGATATTTTTTAAAGTTGAAAAGGCAGGAGGAGTAATCTTCTTGCCTTTTTCATTTTATGGATTTAGACGGCAATGAAAATGATGAGGTTATTGTTTACCTCATTGTCTAAATACAACCTGTTTCATTAATTAAAGTTTAACACGTTTAATACATTGAGTTCAAAGACAAACTTCAGTAAAACCGACCAACAATGGATGCGTCTGGCCCTTGAAATTGCTGAGCGTGGGGCTGGGTATGTCTCTCCGAACCCGATGGTTGGGTGCGTAATTGTAGATAATGATGGGGAAAAAATCGGGCAGGGATACCACGAACGTTACGGACAAGATCATGCTGAAGTCAATGCCGTTAAGCAGGTAACCGACGAGGCTCGGCTTGAAGGAGCTACGGTCTACGTAACACTAGAGCCCTGTGCCCATCACGGGCAAACCCCACCCTGTTGCGAAATGCTGGGTGAGCTCCCGATTAAACGAGTGGTAGTTGCGATGGAGGATCCCACTGAAAAGGTAGCAGGGAAAGGGATTAAGTACCTTCGCAACAAAAATATTACCGTAGATGTAGGATTAATGAAGGAGGAAGCCGAACAACTCAACGAGTTTTTTCTGCATTTCCAGCGCTACAATCGCCCCTTTGTAACCTTGAAAATTGCACAAACGGTTGACGGCTATATCGCAGCACCTGACGGTGATTCTCAGTGGATTTCGGGGCAGACAGCCCGCGAGCAGGTCCATCGCTGGCGCAGTAGGTACGATGCGGTTATGGTTGGTCGAAATACCGCCCTGCTCGATGATCCCCGGCTCACCGTTCGCCATGTAGAGGGACGCCAGCCGCGCCGTATCGTCATCGACGGGCCGATGGATCTGCCTGAAGATCTCAACCTGTTTACCGATCAGTATGAGGAGAAGACCGTTATCATTACCCACAACCGGGAGAAATATCAAACCGAAGCCGATCCGATGCTGAATATGCTTCAGTCTAATTACTTTCGGGGTGAGACCCTCCTTGTGCCAGAGCTGGAGGGGCACAGCGATCTTGAAGCGACAATGAAAGAACTGGCAGAAATAAATATTACTTCTATATTGGTTGAGGCCGGACAATCACTGGCTACAGCCCTAATTCGGCAGCGACTGGTGGACAAACTTGAACTATTCACCTCTCCAAAACTTCTGGGGGGCGGTACACGCAGCCTCTTGGGACTAGGCATCAATCATATGAAAGAGGTGATCGAGTTGCGGGACAAGTCATGGCGCCAGGTCGGTGACGACGTCTTGCTTACGGGCTACTTGTAAATTTAAGAAGAAATACAGATGAAAATTCTGAATAATCATTTAGTTAGGTTTTAAAACACAATCATATGTTCACAGGTATCATAGAAGAAACGGGAAAGATCCAGCAGGTTAAAAACCTCGACGGAGGTAAAGAATTTTCCATAAGTGCAGCATTTTCTGATGAATTGAAAGTGGATCAGAGCATCAGCATCAACGGGGTATGTCATACGGTTACAGCGTGTTCTGCAGATTCATTCACCGTGCAAAGCGTAGAGGAAACACTCCGTAAAACCAATCTCAGTGAACTAGCCGAAAATAATCTGGTAAACCTGGAACGCTCCATGACGATGGACAAGCTGTTGGATGGCCATATTGTGCAAGGTCATGTAGATTGCGTGGGAACCATCACCTCTCTTGAAAAGGAGGGCACCGATCACCTGATCACCGTCCGATACCCCGAGGAGTACCGTAAACTAATTGTGGGGCGGGGCAGTATCAGCATTGACGGCATCAGCATGACGGTGGCCCGCGAAACCGTACCCGAGTTTACTGTGGCAATCATTCCCTATACCTGGGATCATACCAACCTAAGATCTAAAAATGAAGAAGATACCGTGAACCTGGAGTTTGATATCCTGGGCAAATATGTGGCGCGGCACCTGGAAGAGAAAGACTAGCAGTTGTCAGTTGTCAGAGGTTGCTGGTTTCCAGGTACGCAACTCATTTTCTTATTCTAAAAACCACCGCCAAAACCACCTCTGCTTCCTCGTCCACGTCCGCTGGGTGTTGAACTTCTTGAGAGGTTATTGAGACCGGGAAGCTTTTGCAGGATACCCGAAAGTTGGCTGCTGTCAATACTCAGGCGAAAAAAGAAATATTGAAAATCGCCAAACGGATTCATCTCAAAAGAGAGGTTCCAGCAATGCAGATCTCTGCTCAGTGAGAACCGGGAGGGAGTTAGTCCTTCATCAATAAAATCGTAGCCTAATTGTGTACTGAACTGCCATTTTGGGGTAAGCCGGAACTGGATATTATTGGCATTTAAAATAGCAGAGGTTCGATCTTCACCCCTTGGATTTTTTGTCCACCTGTAACTAAAATTCAATGAAACACGAAATGGGGACTTCAGCGGCTCTACCGGACGTTGGTTAAAACGCGGGTCAAATCCCCGGAATAGACGCTGATTCAACGGATCGTAATATTCAGGATAACTGGGTTCGCTTTGTTGAAAGCCCTGCCCCCTGCCACCCCAATCAAACGAAGTACTGGCACTGACATTAAAGCTCAGTGGTTCCAAAATTCGGGAGCCATCCTCCCATAAAAATTTATCAATTTTTGAACCATTCTGATCTCTTTGATAAAAATTAAACTGGGCACCAGCCCTTATGTTAACATCTTCAACTACAGAAGTTGAGAAATTGGCACTCAGATCTCTGAGCTTCAGGCTGTCGGCCGCAAAATTGTAACTGCTCGAAAAGCTAAGCTGGTCGATCAACCTGATAACGTTTTCCTTTTTTTCTCCTGTAGAGTCTCGTCTGACCTGTTTTGCCTCAAAAACATTATCCAGGCTAAAACTTAGTGACCGAGATTCACCACTGCCGGGTCCACGAAATACCTCATCCTCAAAAATAGAGTACTCCTGGATCTGATTGCTTGCAGTATCAGTACGAACCTCGCGGTAATATCCCCAGAAATCATCGCTGAAGTCTGGTCGATAGGTAAATGACACTGTCGGACGCACCGTATGCCGAAATGCACTAAAGTTACCGATCCGCTGATTCCACAAGCCATAGAATGTAGTATTCATACTGGCACCGGTACTAAATTCCCGGGCCGACTCAAATCCCTGGACCTTTCTCGTTTCAACACGGTTGGAATCCGGGTTAAAACTTTTGCGAATAGATGTAGGGAGCCAAAACTCCGAATAATCAAAACGGGGGGTCAGATTCACAAAGTTACCCGGCAACAAATTGCCAAAGCTAAAATCGAGTTCTTGACGGAAACCGTAACGCAGGTGATCGTTATTATCAGTAGCTTCACGATATTTGGAAGGATCCAGGAGTGCCTCGAACCAATTTATATTTGCAGAATCTCCCCTGGTCGGGCGGAAGGTATAATCAGATTGAAACCGACTATTATAACGTATCGAGAACCCATCCAGGAATGAAGAACTTCCCCTGTTTTCTTCATCGGCAAACGGAGAAAACTGTTTGAGGCTAAAGCTCATCGTGGGCCCAGACAAGCTGGCGGTGTTGGTTCTAAAATTACGATTCTGCCGGGCCGATATACTGAAGTTATACAAATTCTCCGGGTGGTTGTACCGATAACTTATGCTTGAATTGGTACTTGTCTCTGCCCGCTCCTGAACGTTGTAAGAATTTTGCTTGGCAAAACCGGATGTTTGAAGGTTTATATTTGTGTTAAAACTGGCATACGGCGAAATAGTATGACTGTGATTGACCCTCAGACTTTTCTGGACGTTCGTGCTAAAATTTGGATCAGTCGGTTCCAGTGAGGAATTGTTCCTGGAATACCCAAGCTGTACTCCACCGTTAAATTTATCCCGAACACTATACCGGGTGCTGGCATCCAGGAACAAAGTACCGGAT
>JBEPXS010000084.1:0-10745 GCA_041641755.1 Balneolaceae bacterium | reverse complement strand
AGGGCAATATCCCAAGGTTTTTCGGTCGATTATGTTTTGATGGACAGCTGGTTTACTTGTGAAGCCTTTGTCAATGCCGTACTTTCTGTTAAAAAGCAAACAGTACACCTGATAGGCATGTTCAAAACAGTAAAAACCAAATTCCTGTACAATGGTGCAATGCACACGCACAAAGAGATACGCAACATGACAGGCAAACCAAAGCGCTGTCGCAAGCTGGGTTTCTACTACACCGAAGCAAAGGTTTGTTTCAAAGGAAAACCTATCAAGCTGTTTTTTAGCAAACACGGTAAAAACGGCAAATGGAAAGTATTCCTTTGTACCGACACAAAGCTTTCGTTTATCAAGATGCTCGAAATATACCAAATACGCTGGACCATAGAGGTTTTTTCAAAGAGTCGAAGCAGTTGCTAGGCTTGGGCCGTTGCCAGTCAAACAACTTTGATGCCCAGATTGCCGATACAACAATTACAATGGTACAGTACATTTTATTGACTATGAAGTACAGAGTTGAGCATTATGAATCAATGACAGGAATGTTTTTAGGAGTAAAGGAAGAAACTGTAAAACAACGCCTCGACCAACGTTTATGGGGTCTGTTTATTGAGCTTGTGCAGGTAATAGCGGTACTTTTTGAGGATATTGACGAACAGGAACTGCTCGAGAAAATTTTTCAAAGCGAAATAGCGAGCCAAATTATCAACAACATCCTAAGGGATGACCCAAATCAACTCAATAAAGCCGCATAACGAAAATGGAAAACTTAAAATGCAGATTAACAGAAATATAATCAAGTCTCAGTTATTGCATATCGCTGATGCTTAAAAATATAAAAAGATGTGCGAAACTTGAGTTATTTAATTTTGAAACGACTAATATACTCTAAGTAAATTAAAAGGATATTTATTTTCAATGAATACATTTTTATGAAGATAATGTTTTATTTTGGTCATCCGGCTCAGTATCTTTTTTTAAGAGAGGCAGTTTCCAGGTTAAAATCCCAGGACTATTCCATAATTATATTGATTAAAACAAAAGATGTTCTTGAGGATTTATTATTAGAAGATAATGTTGAGTATACTAATATTTTGCCGAGGCAAAGGGGTAGTTCTAAAACTTCTATTATAACTAGCTTAATCAAGAGAGTGGCCAAAGTGTTTCCTCTTGTTTTAAAAGAAAAACCAAATTTGCAATAATAATTAAATTTGCATCAGCGGAAACAACATTAAGGGCCGTCAGCTGCACTCGAAAAAGGACTGGATGGTTGGCAACCGAAAAAAGGAAAATAAAACTGTGCCCGGCAGGATTTGAACCGCGAAACACTGTTTCGCAATACAACGCTCAGGTTTTGGAAAACGGACTGCAAACTAAAGAAGGACGGGAGGCAGGAAAACTGTGCCCGGCAGGATTTGAACCCCGAAGCACTGCTTCGGAACCCAACGTTCGAATATTCCAGACCAGCAAAGGACCTACAAAGAACAGAGAGCAAATATGGTGGGCCCGGCAGGATTTGAAACTACGACCAATCGTTTATGAGTGTAGTTCAGAATTGGGTATATGTACTCTATAAAAGTCGATTTCTGGTCACTGTGTACTCACTAATGTACCAACTTTTAATGTCACTGTTGAAGGAGTTTAATTTAAAACGCTCATTCGTTTTTCCTTCATATTTTTAAAATATGTGGGAGATAATCCGGTATATTTTTTGAACTGGGCGATCAGATAACGTTCGTTTTTGTAACGAAGTCTTTCAGATATTTCCGCCAGTGTCAGGTCATCATACAGTAGAAGCTCTTTAACCCGTTCGATTTTTTGAAGTACGATAAACTGCATAATAGAGATCCCCTTCACATCCGAAAATATTTTCAGTGTTGATTCACTTTCCGATCCCAGGCTTTTACCAATGATATCCTCAAAACTCAGGTTGGGCAATTCATCGGAATAATGAACCACTTCGATGACAGTGTTTATGATGCGATCGATAATCATGCTTTCATTTTGGTCAAGCAGTTCTAAGCCCGATTTCAGCAAATTCCTGTTCAGCTCCTCAAGTTTAGCCTGTGTAGTTTCTTCAAGAAACTCTACAGCACCATGTGGGGAAATCGAGTACTTGAAGCTCGCTTTACCAAGCTCCTCTTTGAGTATCATTTTGCACCTAAGGCTTACCATGTATTTCACATACCGTTTTGTAGATACCATCGTCAATGATTGATCGTCATTGTGTTTTTAATTCATTTACACTCAATATTTAAAAAAATGGGAAGACAGGCCACTCCTAATCCGTCTTCCCATGTACTCTCGAAGGCAGGGCTCGCAACCGCTGCCTTCGCTCTCTGTACTTTCTTATCTTAATTTTGGAATTAAATAGTGCTATCCTTTCCATCCAAGAGCTGTCAGGCGCTTTTCAATCCCTTCCAAGGTCAGGGTATTTCCGGTAGTATAATCGGTCAGGATTGCAGCACTCAAATCTTCATTACTTAAATTGCTTTCTTTTATTTTTCGATAGGCACTGAACAGTATATTCATTTCAAGTATCCTTTTCTCATTGAAATAATATTGTTTGGCCTTTTCCAAAAGTGAACCAATCGATTTGGCCTTAATCAACAGGTGGAATTCATTAATGAAATCGTCGTAATTGGTCATGATAGTACGACGTTTAGCAGGATCAATTTGCTTGATGTCTG
This sequence comes from Balneolaceae bacterium, assembly GCA_041641755.1. Taxonomy (GTDB): domain Bacteria; phylum Bacteroidota; class Rhodothermia; order Balneolales; family Balneolaceae; genus JAMQKA01. The sequence goes on along the minus strand of JBEPXS010000084.1, from coordinate 8,061 downwards.
CAAGTGTTTGTTCCATATTTTCTAATGTCGGTGTCATATTCATCAGCTTACTTCTTCATAACCACTTTTGATTACCGTGGATATCATTTTAAACCGGTCGTTCGCTTTGAATGAATTGGGGGAATGGGCCGGTATAATGATTGATTGCCCGGTATCCAGGAGTTTTGATTTTCCATCGATTATAATTTCTGCCTTCCCGTCAATAATCTGAATAAACTTATCAAAAGGAGAGATTTTCTCCTCCAGTTTCTCTCCGGTGTCAAAAGAGACGGCATTAATATTCCCGGTAGACTTTTTTATAATCGTTTTGATCACAACCGAATCAGGGACGTATTCGATGATTTCGACAACGATCATTGCTTTTGATTTTTCAAGCTCTAATTGTTTTTGTTCCATTTGGTTACGATTATTTTTTGTACCGAGTCGTTGAAAAAGTTTGGATCATTGATTGCCGATCCTGATGCTCTTTTCGTTCGATATTACATAACAAAGGTTATAAAATTTTTGAGAAGGTACGTTACACGCTTATAGTAGAAATCTTACATAAATCACAGATTTTCGGATTTAGACGACTTATGCATAGATAGGTAATCAATAATTCCAGTATGAAAGGATTACGGAAAGCTGATGTCTTTTTTAGACATAATAACTTAAGGCAGGGCCAAGCTGTTCCTTTGCAGATATTCAGTCTGAAAGTGTGTAAAATATGGAACATAAAACAAAACTTATGTAATACCTTTTGGCTATTTTTTGCCATCTTAATTGCGAATTTTGCATTAAAGGATCAACAAAGATGTCTGCCGTCGAAAAAGTGACGTTTAACAACAGTACCAGCCGGGAATTCAGTAAAACGGTAAAGCAGCGCGTCGATCGATATTTTGATGAGCATGATCTCTCCAAGCATGCCAACCTGCAGATGGTCGTAAAAACTATTGTGTTGCTGACCTTATATTTCGGCTCTTATGCTTTAATTATTTCAGGACAGCTGTCCCTGTTGGCTATGTGGTTTTTAACATTTGTGATGGGTATCGGGATGGCCGGTATCGGCTTCTCGGTATCGCACGACGCCCTGCACGGGGCTTACTCTTCCAACAAGCATATTAATCGCGCCCTGGGATTTACTTTCGATCTGCTGGGAGCCAACGGGTATATCTGGAAGATCACTCACAATATTATCCACCACACCTATACCAATATTCACGAGCACGACGAGGATCTGGAAGTAGCTGGATTTATCCGGCTATCCCCGCATGCGGAGCACAAACCGATTCATCGCGTGCAGCATATACTGGCCTTTTTCGCCTACAGCCTTGCTACCTTCTTCTGGGTGTTTGTAAAGGATTACAAGCATTTTCTGAAAGACAATATCGGCCCCTATAAGAACAAAACGCATCCGGTCAGCGAATGGATCATCCTGTTTGTGACCAAGGGCATCTATTATACCTATATGCTGGTGCTGCCGATGCTTCTGCTCGATATCACGTGGGTACACCTGTTGATTGGATTTGTAACGCTTCACCTGACGGCCGGCCTGATACTTGGTGTTATTTTTCAGCTTGCACACGTCGTTGAAGGAACCGACCACCCGGTGCCGGACGAAGAGAATATGATTGACGAACACTGGATGATTCACGAGATGGTGACTACCAATAATTTTGCGCGCAATAATAAACCGTTGTGCTGGTTTGTCGGTGGGCTGAATTTCCAGATTGAACACCACCTGTTCCCGAGAATATGCAGCGTTCACTACCCGGCCATCAGTCATATTGTGGAACAGACAGCAGAAGAGTTTGGCATTCCCTACAATCAACAGGATACATTTTTCGAAGCGGTGGCCTCTCATTATCGCACGCTCAAGAAATTCGGGGATCCGGACTTCACCTACTCCGAATCATGGACATGAAGGTACGATAGAATTGAATGTATTATAAAGGCTTACTCAGAGGGGGGACAAGTCGTGATTTACCAGTATTTTATAAGGCTATATCGGTAAATCGAATGCACCCAAATTCCTTGCCTCTGATACGGATGTGGTAAGCATCCTATATCTTACTATAAGATAGCAGCTCATAATTAACAGAATGAGTGTTCATTTCTCAATTCTTCGATACCGGCTTGCATCCCCAGCCTGAATGCGTGGTTGAGTCCGTAGCCCGCCTTCCAAACTTAGCTGGTTTGTACCAAGTCTCTATTCCGGACGTATATTTCTCACCTTCAAAAAAAGGAAATTGCGCACAATCCACATTGTAACTGTAAGAATTTATGCGAGCTGTATCTTCGTAGGCTATAGTGAGATCGTAAAGTTCATCAATATATCCCCGTACGGACGCTAAATCATACTCCGCAAGTGTAATAGCGGTCTGTATTTCACCTTCAAGACGTCGAAAGGTTTCATCCGCCAGGGAATGCGCTATTTGGCGGGGTGTCATTTCAGGATCGCTTTCCAATAATTCGAGGGGGCCGGTATCGATATGCGATAAATGCAGATTTTGAGGAGATGCCAGCAGGTGATCAGTAAAAGGTATGAGATGGGATGCCATTGCTGGAGTTCCGTTATTGCAGGTAGAGAGCACCACCAGATCAAATAGCTGATCATCTGTCATAAAAAATTGCTGGATTCCGTCTGCAAAAGAAGCGGTGTTCACCGTAATATTCGGCAGAGTCCGGTGGTAATTTGTTCCTTCGTCATTTGGAATTTCATGTCCAAAGTAGAGAAAGTAATGCTGCCGGTCTTCCCCCGGGGTATGATTCCCGTATTGCTTATAAAGCTGGGCTTCGGTAGTGAGGAAGGGTTCCTCCTTTTCGGGATGGCGGTATTTAACCTGCGTGATTTTCTGCCCGTTCTTATAGTGATAGAACTGATTGCTTTTTCGCGGGAAGAATCCCAGGAATTTTTTCTCGGGACGCTGGTAAAAAATAAAGACTTCCCCTGAGCGTGCATTTTCTGCAACTTCAAGAGCAGTTTCAAGTACCCGGGAATTACCACGAACCGCCCGCCCATCGGGGGCATGATAAAGATACCCGGCATCAGCGTGGATGTAATAGATCACCGAATACTCAGTAGCAGCCGACTGACCCGAAACCTCCTTTTTGAGCATTTCATGGGTAGAGCTACACCCTGCAAAGAGTGCAATAAGAATAATGGAGTGTAAGATCAGATTTCTAATCACAATATTAGTTCAGTGTGATAAGTAAAGTCAGCTCGGTTTGCGGGATTGCCAAAATGTCACTTCATTTGCTGAATTTGAGGGTTTAGGGATATTCATTTTTTCAACGATGAAAAAACGAATCAAAAAATCGCCGACTGGTGAAATTTTTGTTGCGTTTGCCGCACCAGCGCTAAAACCATATAACTCGATCCGCTGAAAAACGCGGCTCTCAAATACAAATGGTTTCTTCACACTCCGGTTTGGCTCACTTGATCAACAAAAGTTTCGAAAGGCCGGTTTATAGCTTCCATATTAACATCTGCTTATCCCGAGTTCACGTTAAATAGATATAATAATCTCCGTCCCACTGAGGGAAGGAGATTATTATGTATGAAGTAAGTCTTCGCGGGTACTACAGAAGTATCAGAATGAGAACAATTAAAAGAGCTGCTGTCAGGCCAATAGTGACTGTCCGGTCAGCTTGCTCAAAATGCTGCTGAGAGTAATCTGAGAAGTCGTTGAGGTCTTTATCCAGTACTTTGTCAAAACCATCTGTTCCATTTAACTCACTCTTTTTATCTTGTATTTCGCTCTTATAAGATGCAAGCTGGGCGCTTTCCTTTTCAGAAAGATTCGCTTTTGATTCAATACGCTCGATTGCTACTGTCATTTTGCTGAATGATTCGTTTAGCAGCGTTCGTTTTTCGGTCGCATTTTCGGTTTTATGAATTTCCTGGACCGTTTCGTTAAAAACTCTTCTTAAATGTTTCTGTAAGATTAATCGACTGGGCAACAGCTGCAGATTGAACGGCAAATACCAGGAAAACGGAAACAGTAATAAAGTGAAGTATTTTCATTATTAGGTATATTTTAGTTATAAAATTATTGAAATTTTGTTTGATGCTGTCATCATGAGATGGAACCGAATCAAAAATATCACTCATCGCCCGCTCTCCTTAATGACTGGGTTTTAGCACCATCCTGAGAAAAAGATATGCATACTGTTGCCGGGAACCATTACATGTTTATTGAACAGAGTTATATAACTTACAGTTAAGTACGGGGTCAATGCTAACCGTTTTCCGCTTAATCCAAGGGGAAGCTTACAGAGGGCGGTAAATATCGAATCATCTGTATTGAATGACTTGCCGGCATTTTTCCGATCGGCAGGTAGCATACACTTCCCATCTGCTCTCAAGAAACAGGACATCCGGGGATTGTCTATTCTTAAGCCAGAATATGTAATATATGTAAGCTTTTTAAGAATCTATGTAATAATAATTCCCCGTCATATCATACATTCAAATAACATTAGTTAATCTTAACGAATGGGACAGAAAATGGATAAGCATAATAAAGATCGAAAGAATAAATCTTCGTCACTCAAAAAGTCTGCCCCCCAAGGGGACAAAAGGTAAAGATTCAAAAAAGGAAAAAAGTTGAGAGCAGGGAAGATTAAAGCTCAGGCATCCTTTTTGAGTTGAACCTCTGTGTTATTCAGGGGGGCAATTTAAAAAAAATAAGAAAATCCATTTGTCCGCTTTGATTATCTGATATGTAGATATAGATAAAGCATAAAATGACTTCCATTCATAATAACCACCATACCAATTGCTTTAAAGATGAATGAAGAGTTAAATCAACTTCCACAACCCATCTCTCTTGCTGTCGAAGGGAATGAACAATACCTGAACCTACAATCATATGCAGAGTTGGCTCAACATATCATGGATGCACCGGTTTGTGAAATCAATATTATCGATACTTATTACCAGGGTACGGTAGCACACAATGTAGATGAGGCCGTCTATAAAGACATCATCTGCTACGATGCAATCAGGCAAAACGGGAAAATATATGAAATAGAGGATCTTACTAATAACAAACGTTATAAAGATCACTCTTATGTGAAGAACCCTCCCTACTTTCAATATTTCTGCAGCGCAAAACTCACGAATAAAAGCGGCAGGGATATCGGATCTATATACGTGCTGGACACCAAAGAAAAATGTGTTTCAAACGAACAAAAGGAGCAGTTCCGATCCATTGCCCTATTAGTTATGAGAGCCATTGAATATGAAAACAGATACAGAGGTATGGCTTCGAAATTAGAGGCGTTGAGCGATAGTTTTCACAAACTCAACCACGATGTGCGTACCCCCATCAGCGGTATTGTAGGGATTTCAGATCTCTTGATCGGGGAGAAAGATCACATTGAATTTCCTGCTGAGGACCTTAGAATGATAAAAGAGTCAGCTGAAACAATCCTGGACATGATTGATGAGGTTTTGGAGGATTTAAACAGCGACACCCATAACAGTGAAGATGAAAAGCGGAAAAAAAATCGCCTCAGCAGTATTGTCGAACAATTAAAGCGCCTCTTTCATCCTCCGTCGAAAGCAAAGGGAGTCACTCTGGCATTTGTCAACCAGGTAGATACCGGCCTTAAGGTGTCTCAGTCTTTTTCTCTTAAACTGTTGCAGATAACCAGTAACCTGCTTTCGAACGCCGTTAAATTTACTCCACAAAACGGGGCTATCGAAATTAGAATAACCCTTGACACCGATAAGAATAAAAAAATCCTGATCATTACCGTAATGGATAATGGGCAAGGTATGACCGCCGATCAGATTGCAGCTTTTAATAATGGTAGCTCGGTTACAAGATCGGCCGGAACTAATGGTGAGCAGAGTTTTGGAGTAGGCCTTGAGCATGTCAAACAGGTGATCGCCCAAGCTGGAGGAACCATATTTGTAAAGGCTGGACAAAACAATGGAACTCAGTTTTTCGTCTCATTACCCATACCGGTTGATAACTTTAGTACATTGCTTTCATCTTTGCAGGATAAACAAAACCAAAGTCCAATGGTATAAAATGACCTGACCAAAGGCTTTATTGATAGCCTGGCTTGGATACGAATACCAATGGAGCAGCAGGATAAGAACCGTTGCGTCCCCATCTATCAAAACTTTAAGTAGGGCTTCTTTTTAGCGAGATAAATATGTACATACTAACAGTTTAGCGGCTACCTAATCTGTTCGAAATGCAAGTTGTTATTGGCTGTTGGCCAATTTTCCTGCATCTTTTACTGCCGGCAGGAACCATTGCCATTCGGATATCCCATTATAACCGACATTCCCGGTATGAGGGTGTTCATTTTTTCGATGAGGGAAATCCCGACAGTAGTCAGGACTGAAGAACGAACAAAAAAATTACCGGGGACTCTAAGATATTGTACTGGCTATAGCTATTCCTCTGGTTCTTACTTTCAAACGGCACCTGTTTACTCTCCATCTTTCCTGCGATTCCCCGGACCCCGAGGAGCCATTACCTGGATACTGCTAATACAAAAGGAAGTAAGGCAGCTAAATCTGAGTAAAGTCTTACGTGTTAAGGTGACAAGCCCAACCGGAAGAATTTCTGTTTGACGATGCGCTGGCAGCAAACCGTCAGCAACGACTACATATGAGATCAGCGCAGAGGAGTTAAATTCTTCTTGACCTTTTCGTCCCTTTTGTGTCAAGACAAAAAAAGGGACACCCAGAATAACTTAACAAGCTCTTATTTGTAATTAGGCGCCTACCACTCCTTCCTGGTTCATTTTTCGATGAGGAAAACCCCGACGGTGGTCGGGACTAAAGAACGGTCACCAAAAAATCCCAGATAGTTACGTTTGCAGCCACTTAGCAAGGCATTGCTTTTCCTCATTACCCATTTTAAAAACCGTTTGAAGAAGGGATTTTCTGGACTTGGGGCTGCCAGTATGTTGAGTACATTTCTCATGATCATCCAAAAAAATATCTAAAAAGTTTGTAAGATATGTGGGCTAGGATGGCGTTATCAAATCGATCAGTTTGTCCATCCCCTGGTGAATATTCCCATTCAAGTCCACCCGAATAATTCTTCTGCTATGAGTCAACATGAGGGTAAAATCGCCATCAGCCTGGGCGCGGTTGAATATGCCAAATGAGTAATTTTTGCCGGGTACATTTATCTCAACCTTATCGTCAGCGTCAGCTGTCAACTGAATAAACAATCCGGTATTGGGGCCTCCTTTATGGTACTGACCCGTGGAGTGCAAGAAACGGGGTCCGTAGGCAAACGTTGTTGCCCGTTTAAGCCGCTGCTGTAGAACAGTTCTAAACTTCTGAAGAAGCTGATCGGTACGGGATTCTTCCGGGAGGAAGGCCTGGATGGCAAGATAATCACCAGAATATACCCCATCCATAAACGTATCCAACAATTCAACTGCATTTTTGAATTTATTACGATAGGTGAAAAAGGTAAGCTGGTCCTCTGTTATCGCAGGATCCATTACAGGCAGGATTCCTTTCTTTTCAAACTTGCTTAAAATCTGATTGGTACGCTGTTTACTTTCCTGAACATTCGGTTGATCAAACGCATTTATCCCGATGACAGTACTGGCCACCGCAACAGCCATTTCCCACCGGTAGAACTCCCCGGCGATATCCAATTTATCTTCTAATGTAATGGAGACCAGGGGCTGGCCGGCCGCCGTTAATCTGTGCAGTTTCTCGGTCACTTCGGGCTGATGTTCATCTATGAGCTGCAGATGAACAAACAGCCTGTCATCCCGGTAATACGAGGGATCGAGGAGGGCTTCCCCGGTTATTGGTAAAATACCTTTGCCCTCCTTGCCAGTGCTTTCGGCGATCAACTGTTCCAGCCACATGCCGAGAGCCGAGAGCGAATCCGGGAGTACAAGCGTCAGCTTATTCCGTTTTTGAACAGCCATTTCACCTATAATGGCACCCAGTTGAAGTGCAGTATTCTCCGAGGGGATGTCATGCGTTTGGCAGGACTGCTGCATCCGGACAGCCCGTTTCAACAAAGCTTCCACATCAAGCCCCATCAATGCAGCGGGTACCATTCCGAAATAGGAGAGTACAGA
>JBEPXS010000083.1:0-10916 GCA_041641755.1 Balneolaceae bacterium | reverse complement strand
AATTGGGGACTTCTCACCGTCTATCTTGTTCATTTCTCCGATGGGGAAACTCCGACTGAAGTCGGGCCTAACGAAGGGCACCAAAAAACCGTAGGGTAACGCGGATTTCAAACAGAAATGGTTGCTTCACGCTCCGGCTCCGGTCACTCGGCCAACAAATAGATTCTTCCTTATCCAGAGTTGACGTTAGTTCAGCTAGTACCAGCTCCGGGAGAAACCTGAACCGGCAGTGCATTTATCCCGAACTACAAAATATCTATTATCGCGGGTGTTACTCCCTGGATGCTATCAACATCATTAAAAACATTCGCATGCGGACCTTTCACAAACAGGGGTACTTTGTTGAAGGTGTGCGTTTTGGTAGATAAGTCTTCTATATTACCATGATCGCTGCTGAGCAACAGCGTATCCCGCTCCCTCTTGTTCTGGATAAGATAGTGAAGAAAAAGATGAAAGCGGCTCAAAACATCTTCTGCCATATCATGGTTTTGTGAATGGCCAGCCTTATCCGTCAGGTAATATTCATATAACAACAGATCGTAATTTTGAGCAGCCTGTAGCATTCGCTTAGCCGCTTCTTCCGGATCTATCACAGGTACTTCAATATTCAAATTTTCCCGCCAGGCCTCTTGTGTTATCTCGGCTGTAATTGCGTCTCCTTTTTTTAGATCCTCTTCCCGGTGGAGGGAAATTCCTGCGCTTTTAGTCATCAGCGTAGTACAGCTCCAGCGATTATTTTCTTCCGAACGGCGAAAGAAAATATCTGGGTATGCATTCATAAAAATACCGCTTTTCCCCTTCTCCTTCGCCATGTGAAAGATACTCTCTTCTTTCAAAAACGGTTTTATTTTTGAATGAGGAAAAGGCCCGAAATGTCGGCCTACCTCCTCTGCAGCATTCCTGCCGGTGAAAAGAGTGGTTTGACCAGTACCGCTCTGGGGCAGTCCCTCTATTCCCAACGTAGCGTCAATCCCCTTAAAAAGGTATCCCCGTTTATCAAGATACTGTGCTTTTCTCGTGAATGGCTGTCCACCGGTCATCAACTCAAAACCCTCAAAACTGCTGCGATGAAAGGGATTTTGCTGGCCCTCTTCTCCCAGTCCCACTCCATCAATAAACAGAAATAATACCGCCATAGGTGATGCTTACCTATCTAATATTATGGTTACAGGTCCATCATTCAACAATTCCACATTCATATAGGCTCCAAACTGACCAGTTTCCACATTTAATGTTGAGTGGTCTTTGAAGTAGGTAACCATCTGCTCGTACAATTCTTCAGCTTTTCCGGGACCGGCGGCTTCAATATAGCTGGGCCTGTTTCCCTTATCCGCATTCCCATAAAGAGTAAACTGTGATACCACCAACAACTCTCCGTTAACATCCTGTACAGAGTGGTTCATCTTTCCTTCCTCGTCATCAAAAATTCGCAGTTTTAGGATTTTCTGACAGATCCATTCCAGCTCTTTTTCGGTGTCTTCTTCATGGATGCCAATCAGCAACAACAAACCGCTGTTTATCGATCCCGTCTCCTCTTCATCAACTACTACACGGGCTTCACGCACACGTTGTACTACTACACGCATCAGTAAACTCCTATATTATTTGTGGATTTCTCTGTGGATAACTTTGAATTCAAAAACAAACCTTTATTTACAGCAGGGTTCTCAACAAGATTCAACATTTAACAATGGTTATCCACATGTTGTCAACGTAATTTTTCATGTTAATAAAAAGAATTCTCCTCTAACTTATAAACTGTGGATTGTTAATAACTCAAAAAAATTTAGGTAAGTACTTGTTATTATTAGCCTAAAATATCCACAATAGATATCCACATTGAGCCCACAATTTTGTCAAGGGGGGTGTAAGATTTATTTTTCAACTTATCCACAGAATCTACTACTTACTACAAGTATTTAAAATTTTATTATTCTTGTATAAAACGCGAGGAAAACGTGGATAAATCCTTTTAAAAAGATTCACCTTTCTTTCTATATTTTGATCAGTTAATTAAAACATTCTCATTCAATCTTTAATGGAAGATCTCAGATATCCGATTGGTCGGTACGAACCAGCCGATTCATTTTCATTGGACCGGATCAAAGAACAGGTTACAGAGATCAAGGTACTTCCTGAAAATCTACGAGAAATTGTAATTCCGTTATCGGAACAACAGCTGGATACCCCCTACCGCCCTGAAGGATGGACTGTTCGGCAGCTGGCGCATCACATAGCCGACAGCCATATGAACAGCTACATCCGGATGAAGTGGGCACTGACCGAGGATGAGTCAACGATCAAACCGTATGATGAGAAGTTGTGGGCGGAATTACCCGACTCTGAAGCTCCTGTTCAGATTTCATTGAATTTAATTGAAAATCTACACAACCGGTGGGGATACCTGTTGGACAGCCTTGAATCTGAACAGTTACTGCGAGAATACAGGCATCCCGAAAGTGGCATGCAGACGCTCTGGAGACATATTGATCACTATGCCTGGCATGGACAACATCACCTGGCCCACATAAGAGCACTAATTAAAAGAAAAAACTGGAACTGAACGAAGACCATGAGTAAGAAAAAAAGCATTACCTACAAAGATTCCGGCGTTGATATTGAAGCGGGAGAAGAGATGGTTGATTCCATCAAAGGTGTGGTTAGAGAAACTCATAACGCTTCTGTATTGACCGACATCGGTGGGTTCGGTGGATTCTTCAGACCCGAGCTGGAAAGTTTTGATGATCCGGTTTTGGTAAGCAGTGTTGATGGGGTGGGCACCAAGTTGATTGTTGCTTTTAAAACTGGTCGGTACGATACCGTGGGACAAGACCTAGTAAATCACTGCGTAAATGATATCGCTGTCTGTGGAGCCCAGCCCCTCTTTTTTCTGGATTATTTTTCCACGGGTAAGCTGGAACAGAATGTGGGATACGAGGTTGTCAAAGGATTTTCAAAAGCGTGTAAAGAGAACAATGTGGCACTGATCGGTGGAGAGACAGCCGAGATGCCTGATATTTACAGCAAAGGCGAATTTGACCTGGCCGGTACTATTGTGGGCATCGTGGATCGGGAAAAAATCATCAACGGGGATAAGATCCGGAAGGGAGACCTGTTACTGGGATTTAAGAGTAGTGGACTTCATACCAATGGATATTCTCTGGCCAGGAAGGTGCTCTTTTCTGAGTACGATGTAAGTGATAAAGTTGAGCAGCTTGGTACCACGGTTGGAGATGCCATGCTTTCGGTCCATCGCTCCTACTTGTCGCTGATAGCTGATCTGAAAGAGATCGAAGGAGTGCATGGATTTTCACACATTACGGGAGGAGGTATCGTTGGAAATACTACTCGAATTTTACCGGAGGACTGTTCACTCAATATAGCCTGGGATGCCTGGAGCCGGCCTGCTATTTTTGAGCTGATCCGGGAGTTGGGTAACGTACCGGAAGATGATATGCGGGCTACGTTCAATCTTGGCATCGGGCTGATTACAGTGGTTGACCCGGATGCTGCTGACGAAGTACAGGAGTGGGCTGAACAGAATGACGAGCCTATTTATAAACTGGGAACGGTAACGTGATTAAAGAAGATCACTATGAAGGAAGTTCACCTTCTCAAAATAGCCCACGGCCGAAGTGGAGATAAAGGCAACACGAGCAATATTGGTATTATCGCCCGCCATCCGGAAATCTATCCTTTTTTAAAAGAGAAGTTGACCGCTGAGGTCGTCAAAGAGCATATGAAGCATATCTGCAAAGGCAGGGTAGAGCGGTATGAGATGCCTAATATCAGTGCCCTCAACTTTGTGCTGCACGAGAGCTTGGGCGGCGGGGGAACCGTCTCTCTAAAGCTGGACGCCCAGGGAAAAACACACGCTTTTACCCTGCTGCGGATGAAACTGGAAGTACCGGAGAAGCTTTTGGGATTGGTGGAAGGATGAGGCCAATCTTTTTGATATAGGACACAAATAAGAGTAACCGTAATGGTACATCCTTTTCCTTGTAAATAGATTTACAGGAATAAAATTTTAGTTCAATGCTATTTTATATTGAAGTTAGTTTTTTAGTATCCTTGGTTGTAGTTTTTATCAGAAACAGGAACTTCTATTTTTATCCCACATATCTATATTCTGTGATCCGATTTTTCTCAACATTTCTTTTTTTGATTGTTATTTTGGTGTCCTATCTGTCTTTTACCGGTATCAAACCGGAGTCGAAGGTTATTGAGTCTGAACCCAAAAAATGGGTGATGGATGAATCTCTGGCCACCTACCTGGAAGAGTTTGAACAGGATTTTAAAGAAGGGCTAAACAGTGAACAAATACCCGGGGCGGCGGTTGCCATCGTAAAGGATGGCAGGGTTGTATTACAAAAAGGATTTGGTGTTAAAGAGAGAGGGACGTCCGAAGAAGTAGATGAAAATACTGTATTCAGATTGGGAAGTGTATCTAAAGGTTTTGCTTCGGTTCTAACGGGATTGATGGTGGAAGAAGGAGCCGTAGATTGGGATAGTCCCGTATCCTATTATTTGCCAGAATTTAAGCTGCATGACCCGAAGCAAACCGATCGGGTTCAGATCAGGCATCTGTTATCTCATACGTCTGGATTGCCACGCCATGCGTATACGAATTTGGTAGAAGACGGACTCTCTTTGGACCGTATCATCCCCCGATTGGAACAAGTTCCTTTGATCGCAAGAGAAGGCAAACAGCTTGCCTATCAGAATGCAGCATATTCAGCGATAGAAAAAGTGCTGGAAGCCCAAACCAATACTGACTTTAACACACTTCTGGAAGAAAAGCTGCTGGAGCCATTAGCGATGGATCATTCTTCGGCAAATTATGACAGTATACGATATTCCGGTAATACAGCTTTGCCTCATGTGTATCATTCTCGCTCACGGGGTCGCGTACCCATGTCAATTTCTGAGAAATATTATAATGCGGTTTCTTCAGGCGGGATCAATACTTCTGCCTCAGATATGGGGAAATGGTTACTTCTGTTAACAGGCCACCATCCTGAAGTTATTTCTGAGAAGACACTTGAAGAAATTTATGATCCGTTCGTTACCATCGACAACCGGCGATTTAGCCGGTATTGGGATGGAGTGAGCGAATCGCATTATGGAATGGGGTGGAGAGTACTTGATAATCATGGACAAAAGATCGTATACCACGGTGGATATGTAAACGGATACCGCAGCGAAATCGCTTTTGCTCCTGAAGATGGAGTAGGAATCTGTATTCTCATCAATACCAACTCCAGCTATCCGTTAGCAGTAATATCTGACTTCTTTAATCACTTCAAATCAAATTCTTCCGAAATTGTTTCAGAATAGGGTATAAAACGGCCTGCGGTTTAACTGGCTTGGCCTTATTGGCAGGTCATGTTGTGAAAAGACAGAATTTCTACAAAACAACAAATTTCCAGCCCTGTTTCAAACCAGAATAGATAGTATTTGAACTCATAAATAAAGATCTCTCTCTGGATAAAGTGATTTTCCTACCTGCCGTCTTCCCAATGTATGATATCATCCGGCGGTCGTACTTGGATTGTCAGGGAGACCCGGCTGCTGTCCTCACCGCCAATATATTCAGGAAAGCCAACAAAATTGTGGAAAGTGTAAAATCGAATGGCTATAGTCCGCACTAAAAAGACAATTGACAGGGTAAAGTTGGCTGCTTGTTTGAGACGTATAGGCTAAGATTCGAGAGAAAATGGCATTAAGACTTAGGCCCGAATCAACTTAAATCTATGGTACGATGTGGCTGTTATAAAAAAGGAAGGGGAGAGCGGGTAGCCTGAAAAGACATAACCCCGGCATCCCCATGATTTTCCAGATCAAATGACCGTCCTTCAAGTCAGTTCAATCACGAGCAACCCGATACTAAATCATATTGAATCTTAATTAAAAGAATAAGTTACCGATTGGTTATTGCTGATCGTCCCCCATTACGTCATAGCCTCGCCATTTGTATTCTTCCGCCAGACCTGTAGCAGCTGGCCAGGCAATCTGATGCTGGTCGCTCGCCACCCAGCGCCGCCGGTTTTCCTCGGTGTCAAAAGAAATTTGAATCTGGTAGTTGTAGGTTGTCGGCTCGGCCTCGATTTCTTCGGCCTCATCTTTCGGGTAAAGGCGCAGCAGCTTGGAACTCAGGTAGCCGGGCTGGACTTTCATGGCAGGTACATAAATGGAGTAATACATCTCCTCGAAGGTTTCCCGGTTTTCTTCGGCAACGACAAAGTCCATCTGCAAGACCATGGCCTTCGGCTCGGCGGGCGGTCCCGATATATTGTACTCTTTCTGCTGTGGGGCGGCAATGCCAATGACCAGTAACTCAAGATTATTCGATCCTTCATTGGATATTGTAACTGTCTCACCTAACGACGCGGAGAAAGCATCATCAGCCTCAATATTGGTTGTTTCCCCTTCAATCGTGATCGACCCCGAACCGTTAATAACGTAATATACCTCTTCGATGCCCTCGAGTTGGCGCGGTCTGGCCGAGCTGCCTTCGGGAATTACAACATGATCGACATGGTTCCAGTCCGTGCTGAAAATTTTGGGTCCCAAAGCGCGGTTATATCGCACTCCTTCGCCGGGATAGGGGTGATTGTTATCCCTCAGAGCATCTTGCTCCAATTGGCTGTAGACAAACACAGGGGTCGGATCAATCGTAACGTCGACACGGTCGTCGCCAAGGTCAAATGCATCGCCCCGGCCCTTTGTTGAACTAACCGCGAAGTTAAGCCAGCGAAGGGTATCATCAGTTGGATTGTACAGGGCGTGTGAATCTCCCATCTTGTTTGGAACAACGACCGGGGCTTCCAGCCGTGACGTGTGACCGTTAATTGTAAATTCCGCTTCGCCGTTGAGGAGGACATACATCTCCTCGATGCTATGATGGAAATGGTGTCCAATTCCGCCCCCGGGATGGATTTTCCCGGCGTGCAGATAAAGAAAGTTCGTCGACAAATCCTGGCGGCCAATCAGGCCGGTGAACGCCATTTGTCCGGCGCCGTCATGAACAGAGGACAGCAATCTGTAGTTATCCGGGTTGTTGGTAACGACGCGTTCACTAAGGGGTTGGGCGGTGACGGGCACGGTCATAGCTGCCAGCAGTGTAATAACCGGCAATAGTATTAAGATGGATCGATGCATGATTTTATATGATTTTGTTAGTAATAAGATTAGATGAATCTAAGTTGTTTTGGAAATTGTATCCATAACCTGTATTTGGAGGATTAAGTAATGTGAATCAATAGGGCCTGGCCCCCGGCCCATATTCAGCCAAACTTTTTATTTTCCAATAATACCAAAAAAAAGCATTCAATGCGGTTGGTCAAAATATCTTGGCCGCTTTGCTGATTCAATCACGGTATTTACCAACTTCAAAATATCCAAAAAAAAATAGGAGGGTTTTGAACGGTTCTTCAAATAAATTCATATTGATTTCTTGGTTCCGGTAACAGCCAAAGGCAGATTTTGATACAAAGGTACCCAAACCCATCGGTGTGCAGGAGAGCGAACCACACCCTGTTGAAGTGGGGAGGAATTAGAATTAAATGTATTTGGAGATATCCCAATGAAAGTATACACGTATTCTCAGATCCGATAAAAACTAGCTAAGTTACTTGATGATGCCCTTCGGGAAGGGCAGGTTCAGATCAAACACAGGGACGGGCAGACATTGGTTGTAAAGCCGGTTGAGAAAAAAATCTCCTTTGGATATAGCCGGAGTTTCGACGTATATAAGTTTAGATGAACTGAATGAAGCCGTACGAGAAAGTCGAGATAAATTTTAGGGACTAACGACCCCGCACATAAACGGCGCAATTGAGCTCGTATCTGTAAATCAAGCAAGGCAGTGCGAGTTGCGTCCGCTTGAAACGCTGGATGTTACCAAAACAGAAGGCTCCCACTAAGTTATCGTGAGTTTTAAGTAAGAATATAAATACAATCTCCCGTCACTCGAATGGAGCCTGCGTAATGAGAGATCTTTATATCCGGAGGCACCCACTCCAGGAACGCTCTCTCTTGTTGGATAAAGTGATTTTCTTACCTGCTGTCTTCCCAGCGTATGATGTCATCCGGCGGTCGTACCTGGACCGTCACGGAAACCCGGCTGCTGTCCTCACCGCCGGTAAATTCAGGAAGGCCACTGCCGGTGATGCTAAGCATGGTATCCGAAGGAGTTCCTGCAAAGCTGTAGGTTCCGTTCAGATCCCGGTAGGCAGGCAGTTGGTCAAGGTTGAGCCCCTCAAACGAGCGGCTGCCCCCACCGTGTTCCTCCGGCAGCACCCAATACTCATAGCTCTCCGAGGCGAGTGTGGCCAGATTTTGGCGTACCTCATCGGTCACGGCCGACTTCTTGGCACTGATCCGTGAATTTTCATGTACAGCGCTCATCGAAATAGTCTCTATCGTTAAGGTAACCAGCGACGAGATGGTAATAACCAAACCGGCCATAAAACCGATCATAGTGACAGAGAGTTTGTTGCTGCCGTCCTCGGCTTTCGTCTCCTCCTTGAGCCCGAAGAGGATCATCAGGCCGGGTCCCAGGATGTAGAAGAAAAGGATACTCAGCAGTGCGGTTATTCGTGCCTTTGTATGGATCGCATCACCGGGGACACCTTCTGAGAAGATATCGATAGCCAGTATGGTAGCTATAGAGTTGGCGATCCTCCACGGATTGGCCAAGCCTATATCTAAAAAGGATTGCCATCCGGGGAATATGGGTATAGACAGGGAGATACCTGCGAGTATGATTCCGCCCCATCCCAGGGCAGATATCCGTTTAATTTTGCCTTTCATAATTTAATCCTCCCTCGGTTAAGGTTGCTTTGAATTGCATATACCCGTTTGCCCCGTTGTAATTGGGAAAGCCGGGATCACGGCCGGGAATCCGCATCGACTGTGCAACCAACACCACACTGTCTGAGCTTACGGCCTCTGCATAATATAAATATGGAGAATCGTGCTCTTCGGTCTCATCATGCGGTATAAATCGATTGAATCCGTTGATGGTCCGGATCTTTTCCCCGTTTCGCTCAAGAAAGACTGCTTCAATTGCCTTCCGGTTTGATCCGTCTTGATTATGATAGGCCTCCAGACTCAGCAACAACGGCTCTGTGCTTTGGGCCTGAGAAATCCCTTTTTCGATGGTAGCCCGGATATCCATCAGCAGATCGAGTTGCCAGCCAGCTTTTTGATAGTTAAAAACGCCGGAATAGATCGTGGCCCCCGCCAGCAGCACGATTATGCCAATTCCAAACACCCGGTCGAATTGCGATTTTCCATTCCTGATGATATAGACGACGAGGCCGAGCAAAAATAGCCCGGCAATCCCCACGGCACTGATGACGGGCGCCCATATGTACCCCGACCGCTCTGGGATAAAAAATGCGATCGCGGCCAGTATCATACCGCCCAGTATCCATCCTATTCTCTTCATACGCCTCCTGATTGGTTTAAATTAATGTATTTCTTGAAATCCCCATGGTTTAGCGGACCGACTTATCTTTATAATCATAAACCTTGACTGTGTCGGTAAATAATTTTAACGACGAAATTACGAATTTAAATAGTTTATAATTTTCCTCACTTGGCTGGGGACTTGTTGCTCCTATTGCCCCAGCAAAATCTTTGACTTCCGTAACTATAGCTATTTTGATAAAAGTTTGAAAAAAAGAGGCATAAAGCCCTACGGTTTAACCGGCTTGGCCTTAGAACAGCGAATATCATTGAAACTCGCATTGTTCTTTTCTTAACAAATAGTTAGAAGGTTAAAAAAAACGGGCAAGTCCGTGGTTAAACTGTTGTTAGAGCATTTTCACGAGATTTTACTCTTCCGAATTGGCAGCGAGAAAGCCGTTTACATCCAGCCAATGAATGAAGGCATCAAACCAGCGATTGCTGGTGCGGTTAGGATTCCCAAGGCCAAAACCGTGGCCGCCATTCTGATAAAGATGAAACTCGACCGGAATTTCTGCTTCGTACCAGGATTTGATTACACCGAACTGACCGTTGAACAGAAAATCATCGGTAGCAATGACATTAAACATTGGCGGGGCATTTTCCGGTACCTCTACTTCATTCATGCCGCCATAGATCGGCCCGATGAAAGCCAGTTCCATAATCTCGGAATTTAGCGTTGAATACATCGTAAGTCCGGCTCCGGCTGAAAAGCCAATCATTCCCAACCGATCGGTATCAACGCCCCATTCATCCGCGCGATCTACAATCATTTCATAGGCAGCTTCAGCATCTTCAAGCTGATCAGTCAAGTTCCAGCTTGGTCTGCTTGGCGGTTCTTCGTCTTGTGAAACAGTATCAGCATCTTCTGAAGCATCATCAGCCGCTTCGTCAAAAGTTCTGTTCATTGTCTCTCTGAACTTGTCAAGTGATTCCGGGGTTGGAAAGAGCCGGTATTTAAGTACAAAAGCGGCAATCCCCTGCTCTGCAAGTGCTTCCGCAACTTCCCAGCCCTCATTGCCCATCGACAGCCACCTGAAACCACCACCGGGTGCTACGATAACAGCTGCGCCGTTTGCTTGGTCCGGTTCGGGCAGGAAAGGAGTAAGGGTTGCGGTGGAGATATTCCGCGCCATCGGGTCTCCCCACTGGCGGAACCAGCTCTCAGGGGCGGTTTGCCCTTCGACATCACCGGTACTAAGCGGAATGGCGTTCGGCTCGTCAGGGGCTTCAAGCGGGTAAATCGTCCCGTCTTGCGCCGTGGAAGATGCAGTGAAGAAGAATGTAAATACAGTTAAGAAGAAAAAAGAGGTCAGAATTGTACTTTTGCTCAGATTCATAAATTTGCGTCTTGAAATGAGTGAATTTTAAATTGAATATCAAATTGTAAGGAATATAAAGTGTAATTGCTATAACGGCGTGGCGCTTAAGGTGCAGGCGAC
>JBEPXS010000082.1:0-10989 GCA_041641755.1 Balneolaceae bacterium | reverse complement strand
TGCTATGTAAATCGATTCCTACGTGAATCATGATGTCCTCCCTGGGTTTGTTAGTGTCGAAACTCTAATCTAGGTGGGGACATCCTTTTTGTAAAGATCAACGGTATCAGCTACTGTTAGGGCGATTATTGTGCAAAAAGGAAGCCTAGGTTCATCTTATACAAGAAATTGCAATTTAATGGTCGGGAATTATGCCGAACTTACGCTATTTTAAAGTAACGTCGGTTTCACAGAAGACTCAGATGCTTGTTTCTGCACAGTACCGTTCTTATCTGCCGGATAAGATTCCTCCATATCATCCGACGGACTCAAGTCAGTATAACGTGAGGAGGATTCATTTATCAGACTTATCCATGTCCAATAGCCCCGTAACCCGCATATCCATTATCTTAATTCAGCGTGAGGTCGAAATAAGAATAGAAATAAATACTATTCCCCAGTCATCTCGAATGGAGCCTGCGGAATGAGAGATCTTTGTATCAGAGGGCATGTCATTTTAACAAAGGTCTCTCTATTATTATCTAGATGACTCCTTAAAAGGGCTTTAAGAGTATGCCTTGACTTCAGAAAATTATAACTCAGGTTTACTTACGTTCATCTAATCCATTCTGACTTTCTATCGAACGGATATTAAAATTAACTCAGTCTACTCTTCGTGCCCGAACTCCAAAATCGACATTATCTGCTGTCCATTCGAGCCATCGTTCCTGTTCCTTAACAGGTTCTCCGTGTTGGTAAATGGTAGAATCGTTCCATGTCGTCATTACGTCTGCATCTTGCGTCCATATTTTTACACGGCGCCGAGGCACTTTGGTCTGCCAGTTACGGCCGGTAACCGGATCTGTGTATAGCAGGCGAAGGGTTATATTTCTTGAAAACTTCTCTAACGGACTGAGATCAATACTCCTGTAATCGGTTTCTCCTTCTCTTTTTATGTCCGGCTTGCCATCACTGACCATAACGACAGAAACCGGTCGCAAAACGAGGTTCTTATTACGGATGGTAAGTGAAATTTGTTCGAAAAAGGCGTTGAAATCTGTATATCTATTCTGTTGCTCTTTGGGGAATATCTCGTGCAGTTTTTTATTTATTTCTTCCACGGATAAATTTTCAAAGGTCTGGACCGGATAAAAGGTTTTAGGTTGACCGGGCTCAGCACCTCCGATCGAACTTACAAACAGTACATTCGGTTTTTCCAAGCCGCCGAGACCATTCAGGTGGGCATAAATATAATGGGCCAGAAAGGAGATAGAGTCTTCAAAGTGGCCGCTATTTACAAATGATCCACTCACATCAACCCCGACAAAGAGAGAAAGGCGGGGTTTTTGCTCGCCTTCGAGATCACAGCCGCTAGAAAGAAGTACAAATAAACCGGTAAAAAGTATGAGTATATATTTTTTGCTTACACTGGTATTCATAATCGATTTTTTTGTGTTCACATTACAAGACGCTGGCAAAGGGTTTAAAATTTTGCGGCATATTTTTATTTGGCAGACTCTGCCGCTTTAAGGTCTTCACTTTTTTGGGAAAGTGTTTCAATCAATACCTTTGATTGTTTAATATCATCCAGACTTTCAAAGGGCAGATCGAACAGGTGAACACCGCTGACCAAGAGTGTAAGGAAGTTGACGGCCGCAGCAATAATTTGGAGTGGAGGCAACATAAATGCAGCTAAGAGTTCTTCTCCCTTGTCTTGTACCCATTCTACGTCACTTTTAATAGTATCCATAAAGCCATTGGTAAAATCCAGGGTCTTGTCTTCTTTGGCGTCCTTCTCTTTTTTTGTTTTTTTCTTCTCTTTTATGTCTAATCCTTTACCCTGAATAACAGCCATAATAGTCGGAGTACCATATTCTGCAAACAGGAACCATGAAAGACTACGAATACCGAACCACATAAATGTTGAAACAGCGAGAATACCTGTCATGGTGATGGAGAAGTCTTCTGCATACAACGAAAACCATGGTACCAGTGCATCTACGAATTCGCGATAAAGGAATACAACCTCAACAAAAAGCACGATTATCTCAATTACCCCGATTCCTATAATCTGTGAAATATTCTTCTCTTTCACTGAATCCACAAAAGTCGAAAGCACAGCATAGCTACCTAAAACTATGAAAAACAGGAAGGTGAAGAGAGGAATGCGAATAACAGTCATCGATAGCTGTTCACCGGTGATGTTTGAGAGCGTATCCATAACAAGGGGAGTAGTTACGTAGGTAAAAATGGTAGCCTCAATAAACACCCAGAAAAGAGTCAGGAATACAGCTATCCAGGGGACATTTGAGCCTATGACTTTTCGCGAGGCACTGCCCAAAAGTTTAAACGGCATAAAAATAATCATCTGGATGGCAGACCAGATACCGAGTACGATAACTTTTACCAGCTCAAGAAGAGCAACAACAAAGTAGAAAAGGAATCGCAATATACCACCCCAGAATGAAACAACCGCCTTGCCAAGGTCCCACCAGGTTATAAATAATGAAATAACAAACTCTTTCCGGTTATGCCGGAAGATAGTCGTCAAAAGGGCCGGTATGGTAATCCAGCACCCCAGCACAAAGGCCAGCACCGGTAACAGCAGGAAAATACGGCTTGTAGACATTAACAGGAAAGGATCACCAGCCGCCCAGGCAAATTCAATAAAAGCCTCCTGGAACAGTACTGGAAAAAGTAAGACATACAGGATGTATTCAGTAATACCCGAATTGGTGTTAAACATAAGTGCCCCGTCTTTCGATTTTATAGTTGTATAGCCGTAAGTGTATATGAACTATTTTTAAAATTGTTCCTAACTTCCCTAAAAACAGGATTATGTTGGGAGGGCATTGTTACAAGAAAGTTGTTACCAATTCTTAAAAAGTGTAGGTATGGGGTTTAATTAAAATGCAGACATAAATCCACTGATACAGAGTCATTTGCCTCAAAACCTCATAATTTGAAGGATCCTGGCCTAATCTTTAACTGTATATTATGCAAATAAAAAGCTTCCCTCCGGTCAAAGAGGGAAGCTTTTCTTTAGGGCATTTGGTGCTTTTGTGAAGCATCCAAATAAACTTGCTACTCTCGTCACGGTACGAGATGAAACCTGAAAAGGTTACACAAATACAAATGATAATCGTACTATTTTTTTTATCCGGTATCTGATATATTATGTAGATAGTTATCCCGTTTGTTCATTTCTGCTTCATTCTACCAATAGAATATTATTTATAGTGAATATCAGCAGGTACATACCATTTGCTACCCTTGAACTTTTTTCCGGGTTTGTTGTATTCCTTGCATGCTTTGCTTTGGTTATAGGATCCCGTTTATCACGGCTGTCTGATACCTCATCTATACATTCGGATACGCCGGTACATATCTATCTCCAAGAGAAGACAGATCTGTCTACATTGAGCAATATATTGGCGGATTCCGGTGTAGTTAGAAACAGGGAAGAGATGGTGTGGGCAGGCCGACTACTTGGGTGGAAAAATTTTAACACCGGCCATTATTTGATTGATGGGGACTACTCCTATGATGTGTTGCTCTCGAGAATGGCCAGGGGCATACAGGATCCCATACAACTCACCATATTGCCCGGACTGTATAAAAGTAAATTGATCTCAGATATAACCTCTGATTTTACCTTCGATTCTACAGCGTTGAACCGAGTCTTGGAGGATAGCACTTTTTTAGCTGGTTTTGGGCTTAATCAAAAGAACTGGATCGGACGAATGCTTCCCAATACCTACTCAATGTATTGGACTGCTCCTCCTGAGACAGTGGTAAGGCGCATTTTCAGACAGTTTGAGACCTCAGTCACAGACAAATATCAACAACGTTTTGAGGAGCTGGACAGAAGCACAGGTGAAATTGTGACGCTTGCTTCTATTATTGAGTGGGAGGTACGTCACGAAGAAGAAAAGGCTAAAGTTAGCGGATTATACTGGAACAGGCTTGAGAAAGGTATGCGTCTGCAGGCAGACCCCACTGTGAATTATGCTGTAGGATCCCGTCGTCGTTTGCTGTATGAGGACTATGAAACTGAGCATCCCTATAATACCTACTTGCATCAAGGTCTTCCACCGGGACCTATCACAAACCCCAGCTTAAGTTCCATTGAAGCCGCTCTTTTCCCGGCAAACCATGACTACTTTTATATGGTTGCCAATCCCCGGGGATACCACCTGTTTTCGGAGACCTTCGAAGAGCATAAAGAGAAAAGCGCCAAATGGAGAAAATGGCTGCGCGAGCAGTACCGTATAAAACGCCAGCGTGAGCAGGAAGAGCAGGCCGGGGATGTTAAATAGTTATAAGTTTTATACTTTATTCCAGCTTGTGACTTCCTTTTATACTAATACACAGCCGGTTGTACTCCCTGGTCTGAAATTTTAAACACTTTCACTTCTTGGTTCACGTGGGTACCACCGAACTTGATATTATTTATCAGCCCCTCATATAGAGGATTTGATTTAATTGTGTCTTTTAGAAGAGCCGGGTTTTCTACACGCTCGAGAACCTGAAGTAGAAAATCAGCCGAGTCATATCCTATCATGGCGTATCTTTCTGCCTCCCTGCCAAAACGCTGCTTAAAGGTTTGTCTAAAATTTTCAACACGCTGACTTTTGGAGTTGATATAAAAGCTTTCAGTAAAATAAATAGTACGTCCATCGAGCCGTTCCCGGGGAATCTCTTTGGTGCCCCATTCCGGAGAACCCAACACCGACAATGGACTGTCCATGACTTGCAGATCTATCAAGAGCAGGTCGATCAGGGTTGGGGCAGCCTGGCCGGTAAATGGAGCATATAAACCTTCAACGTCGCTCACCAAAGAATCGCGGGAACCAAAGCGGGGGGAGGCGACCTCAATGGTATCCGGTTCCAGCTTCTTAGAGTACTTGGCAATATCGTATCCCTCTGATGCTAGATCTTCAACCATAAAATGGGAGATATGGGCACCCAGTTTTTCAGCCTCCCTGCGGAAGGCGTATGCCGAAATTTCTCCCAGGGAATTTTGTTCAGCAAATATCGCCAGCGTATCCATTTTCAACCGTTTAACTGCATGTTGTGCCATTTTACGTCCATGACTGGCAAAGGTCGGATTTGCCTGGAATACATAAGGATTATCTATGTTAAGACTGTCGGCATTGGCAAGCGGGGCCAGTACCGGAATTTGATATTGTTCAGCCAGTTCGGCTACACGCATGGCAGATTCAGAGAAAAGTGGTCCCAACACTGCGTCAACATTATTGCTCCAGACCAGATGGTTCATGGCATAACCGGCGGAATCCATATCAGCACCGGTATCCCGAGACCGGATGAATACCTTTTTATCACTGTTGCGTTGGTTAAACTCTTCGGCGGCAAGCAGGTATCCCTGATATAATCCCTGAGAAACAGAGAAATCACCTGATCCGGACTTGAAGTGAGGTAGCGGTGCACCAATATCGTATACAATGCCCCGGGGAGCTGAAATCTGACTGCCATATCCTCCCAGGTAGTTAAATGTCGAAGAGTCGGAAAGGGTTTGTTCTAGCTGCCGGTACGAACTGCTATCCTGAGGGGGGACTGCCATCTTCAGTTCATTGAAGAGTAATCGGGCTGTCTGATAATCTACTTTGCCAACAGCCGATTGTATCAGGTTGATCTTGACTTCAGTGGTATTGGCTGCCTGGAATGCTCTCCGCCGCTGTGCCAGCGTCAGGTAGTTCAGGATTTCACTATACAGGCTATTGGCTTCATTTACCATGGAGGTCCTGGGACGAATCCGCTTCAGTTCAGATAATTTATTAAGGGCTGTCCCAAATTGGTCTAGTTGAAAAGCAACAAGGGCAGAGGTGAAATTAGCTTCATTGAGCACGTCTTCGGTGGAATTTTCAGGTAGATTTTCCAAATAAGATTTGGCCTTAATATACTCTCCCAGGCTGTAGTAGCTTTTACCGGTAAATAACAAAGATTCCGGGGTCTCTAATTGTTGAAAGACAGAGATCGCTTCTGCGTATTGTTCGTTTTCATAAAGTGTTAGTCCTTCATCAAACGATTGTGCCTGGATCAAGCCAGGAATAAAAAGGAAGAGGAGAGGAAGTGTTAAAAAAATGACGAAAGTTTTTTCCGGGGATATCTGATATTTCACAAAGTTAAGTGTTAAATTAATATGTTTGATCTATATGTTTATACCTTAACGTCTTCCAATTGTTCTGAATTATTCCCATTCTATGGTTGAGGGAGGTTTGGAGCTTACATCATACACCACGCGGTTTATACCACGCACTTCATTTATAATTCTGTTTGAAACATGAGCCAGAAAAGGGTGAGGTAACTTAGCCCAGTCAGCCGTCATCCCATCAACACTGGTAACAGCCCGCAGGCCAATAGTAAACTCATAGGTACGCTCATCACCCATTACCCCGACACTTTGTACGGGCAGGAGAACAGCCAGTGCCTGCCATACTTCATCGTAGAGTTCCTTGTCTCTGAGTTCACTGATGAAAATATCATCTGCTTCCCGTAAAAGATCGAGCTTTTCTTTGGTCACGTCAGATATAATTCGGATACCGAGACCCGGGCCAGGGAAGGGATGGCGCTTGATGAAATGAGCGGGTATTCCCAGCTTTCGTCCCACATTACGCACCTCGTCTTTGAACAGTTCGCGTACCGGTTCAACCAGATCTAAATTCATTTCTTCGGGCAGGCCTCCTACATTATGATGAGATTTGATAGTGGCGGAGGGACCTTTAAATGAAATACTTTCAATTACATCCGGGTAGAGGGTTCCCTGGGCTAAAAATTTAAATGACTTGTCATCCCGAATTGTATGATCAAATACCTCAATAAATGTATTTCCAATAATTTTACGCTTCTTCTCAGGATCGAATACTCCTTCGAGACGCTCGAGGAACTTATCGGAAGCATCAATTCCCTTAACAGGCAGGTGCAGGGTGTCTTCATAAATATCCAATACATTCAGGAATTCATTTTTCCGCAGAAGTCCATTATCCACAAAGATACACTGCAGCTGATCGCCGATTGCTTTATGTACCAGAGTGGCTACTACCGTAGAGTCTACGCCACCTGAAAGTCCACACAAAACACGGGCATCACCCACCTGTTCCCGTATCTCCCGGACCGTCGACTCTATGAATGATTCTGCGGTCCAGCTTCCGTGCAGATCACATATTTCAAAAGCAAAATTCTTGAGGATCTCTTCACCGTACACGGTATGAACAACCTCCGGATGGAACTGAACACCAAATACCGGTTTTTCGGCATGTCGTACAGCAGCCACGCGAGCATTATCGGTATGGCCGATAATTTCATATGAGGCAGATAGTTCTTTGATATGATCTCCGTGGCTCATCCACACCACCGATTCTTCAGGAATATTTTTCAGCAGATCGGTGTCATCATCTACTATCAGCTCGGAGCGACCAAACTCACGACGTTCTGCCTGTTCAACACTGCCGGGGATCTCATCATGAGCTAGTATTTGAAGACCATAGCATACTCCCAGCACTGGCGTATTCCATTCAAAAATGTGCTTATTAAGCGAGGGGGCTCCTTCATCATTCACACTCATTGGTCCACCTGAAAGTACAATTCCGCCGGGAACAGTTTCCTCAAACTGGGTCAGATCCGCATTGCAGGGATGGATTTCACAATAAACATTCAGCTCTCGCAGGCGGCGGGCGATAAGCTGTGTGTACTGAGAGCCGAAGTCAAGAATTAAAATCCATTCATCAGGTCTGTGGTGCATACTATAATGTTAAGCTAAATATGGGATTGCAGGATCAGATTTAGTAATTATTCTTCAGTTGCCGATGGAACTAATAAACAATATCGAATAACTGACAAAAACAGGTTAAACTATGATTTTTTGATACTCGTCAGCGTCCATCAGGTCGTCCAGTTGAGACTCATCTCCAAGTTCAATTTTGAGCATCCAACCGTCGCCGTACGGATCATCATTAACTAGTTCCGGTTCATCTTCCAGCGTTTCGTTGAGCTCAATAATTTCTCCATCCACGGGAGCGTAAAGTTCAGAAACGGTTTTTACGGCTTCCACTGTGCCAATGACGGCTTCCTGATCGAATTCAAAACCTTCGGGTTCCAGTTCAACAAAAACAATGTCACCGAGTTCGCTCTGGGCAAAATCCGTAATGCCGATTGTGGCGGTCCCATCGCCGTTGTTCCGGACCCATTCATGTTCTCGGGTGTATTTCAGATCATCGGGGAAGTCCATGGCAGTAGTAACTAGTTGTTGGGATTGAATTTAAATTCATTTTCCAGATAGTGTGTGTTGAATTTACCAGCCTGGAAGTTCGGATCGTCCATCAGCTGCAGATGGTAGGGGATTGTCGTTTTTACCCCCTCTACAACAAATTCTGACAGTGCACGTCGCATTTTGTTGATTGCATCTTTACGTGTCGGGGCACTAACAATAAGTTTGGCAATCATGGAATCGTAATGCGGAGGAATTCGATATCCTGCATATGCATGGGTATCCAGCCGAACGTTGTGCCCGCCGGGTGGATGAAATACAGTAATAGTACCCGCAGTAGGCCTGAAATTGTGTTCCGGATCTTCAGCATTGATTCTGCATTCAATGGCATGTCCCCGCATGGTAAAGGTGCGGTCTTCCAGCTTCTGTCCGTCAGCAGCTTTAATCTGTTCTTCTACGAGGTCGTAGTCGGTAATCTCTTCGGTAACAGGGTGTTCAACCTGGATCCTGGTATTCATCTCCATGAAGTAAAAATTGAGATCCTTATCAACCAGAAATTCTACTGTGCCAGCGCCTTCATAATTAACAGAATGAGCAGCATTTACTGCGGCTTCGCCCATCTCTTCACGTAGTTCCGGAGTCATCAGTGGAGAGGGCGATTCTTCCAGTATTTTTTGATGTCGACGCTGCAACGAACAATCTCTTTCACCAAGGTGAATAGCGTTTCCATGCTGGTCGCCCAGAACCTGGATTTCAACGTGATGAGGATCCTGCACAAATTTTTCAACGTAAACAGCAGGATTGCCAAAGGCTGTTTCCGCTTCGTTACGGCAGGTTTCAAAGGCTTGTTGCAGTTTGGATTCTTCATGCACGATACGCATGCCGCGTCCACCACCGCCGGCTACGGCCTTTAGAATCACCGGATAACCAATATCGGAACATACCGCTTTGGCATCCTCAAGCGACTCGACAACCCCGTCACTGCCTGGAACCACGGGAACCCCGTTGTTGATCATTTTCTCTTTAGCCTTAGCCTTATCGCCCATGGTGGCGATCATTTCGGGGGAGGGGCCAATAAATTTCAGGTCATGCTCTGAGCATATTCGGGAAAATTCAGCATTCTCCGAAAGGAATCCATAACCGGGATGAATTGCTTCGGCATTGGTAATTTCGGCCGCCGCAAGCAGGCTTGGAATTTTGAGATAACTGTCCTTGCTCGGGGGCGGTCCAATACATACCGCTTCATCGGCAAACTTAACGTGAAGGCTATCTTGGTCTGCGGTAGAATAAACCGCAACTGTATTGATATCCATCTCTTTACAGGTGCGGATGATACGTAAGGCAATTTCGCCACGGTTGGCGATCAATATTTTATTAAACATGGATAACTTTTTTGCTGTTAACCTATGATGAACAGAGGCTGGTCATATTCGACAGGTTCACCGTCTTCAACCAGTATTTTTTTGATTTCACCAGAGTGATCCGACTCAATTTCATTCATAATCTTCATCGCTTCTACGATGCATAGAGTTTCTCCTTTTTCAACAGAATCACCCACCTGTACAAATGGGTCAGAGTCAGGGGAGGGAGACCGATAGAACGTTCCTACAATAGGGGATTTAACTTGTTGTCCCTCCACCTGTTTCTGTTCGGTTTCTCCACCAGCGGTTTGTTCCGGGGATTGTGACTGCGATGCCGGCTGTGTCGGCTGAGGTTGTGCAGCCTGCCCCGGTACCTGCGCAGCGAACTGCTGTGGCATCGAAACCTGCTGGACATCGCCTTGTTTTTTCACCTTAATTTTGAAATCACCCTCTTCTATAGCAACTTCATTGACTTCACTTTCAGCTATCAGGTCAAGAAGCTTCTTAATTTGTTTTAGATCCATGATCAGTAATTAGTTAGACTTAACACGTTCGATATACTCGGAGGTACGGGTATCAACTTTGATTTTGTCTCCTTCATTTATAAATAAAGGTACCTGAACAGTAGCACCCGACTCCAGCGTGGCGGGCTTGCTGCCTCCTTGTGCTGTATCTCCCCGTACGCCGGGCGTCGTATCCACCACTTCCGACGTCAGATGATCCGGAGGTTCGGCGTACAAAACATTTTCATTGTCTGTATCTATAACCAGTATGCACTCCTGGCCATCAGCAAAGAATTCCGGTTTTTTAACATTCTCTTCGTTTACAGGTATCTGTTCATATGTTTCCTGGTGCATAAAGTAGAACAGGTTCCCATCAGAATACAGGAACTGATACGGCTGTCTTTCTACTCTGATCTCAATCAGTTTTTCGCCAGAACGGAATGTTTTCTCGATTGTTTTGTCGTTTACAACCCCTTTTAATTTGGTACGGATAAATGCACCGCCTTTACCCGGTTTAACATGTTGATAATCAACTATTGAGTAGAGGTCGTTTTCAACCTCGATGACCATTCCGGTCCGAAAATCAGAAGTATCTATTTTAGCCATATTTTATCTGGTCGTAAGTCTGGAGTCGTGTATTTTATGATTAGTAGATCAAAGCCCAAAACACAGGACTCAAGACTGTTTTGAAGTTGGTCAAAAATAGCATGAGTGGTCAAGGATAACAAACAATAAATGTGTTAAAAAAGGCTACTCAGAGCAGTCCACAAATTGTAGGCTATAGCCAGTGGTGCAATGACCATTACAAAGGCCGGCCAAACTTTTGAGAATAGGGTTTCCCGTACAGTAGGATTTCCTTGTTCCATCTCTGCGAGTGCCTTATCCGTTTTCCAGTAGTAGCCCAAAAACAAACATATCA
>JBEPXS010000081.1:6962-11002 GCA_041641755.1 Balneolaceae bacterium | reverse complement strand
CTTTTTGTCGTATATTTTGTCCCTCACTGATCTCCTCATCAATGTGCAAAGTAGAACCCTCAACGTTGGTTTTTTCCTGCATCACAACTGTCGTGGTGTTGCCTGGCACCTTGGCTCCGGTAAAAATGCGCATGGCTTCGCCCGGTTTAAGGGAATATTCGGCAGTGTTACCAGCGGGGATTTCACCAATTATTTGATATGTATCTGAGATCCCTGAAACCGCGTAGCCATCCATTGCGGAGTTATCGAAGGATGGAAGATCGAACGGGGATTCGATCTCCTCTGCCAGCCAGAAGCCCCGGGCTTGCTCCAGGGGTACTTCTTTGATGGCCGTTTCGATCTCCTGTTCACTGACAATCTCTAAAGCCTGGTCTATCGAAATCATTACCCACCAATTTCTATCATAGAACGGTTCTGTTCGTAGTGCTCCTTCTCCATTTCTGCATCCATACCATCCCTGGAGAATTTTTTCTCCTTTATAGCATTCAAAATGATATTGTCGATGGATTCACCATTTCTGAAAGGAGTCAAAAGGTCGGTTTCAGAAGTAGCAAACAGGCAGTTTTTCATTTTGCCGTCTGCCGTCAGCCTGATCCGGTTACAACCGGCACAAAACGGGTTGGTGATCGTACTGACAATACCGAAACTCCCTTTAAAACCTTTTACTTTATAATTTGCTGATGTGCTGTGTTTTGGGTCTTCAAGTTTTTCAATATCCCCAAACCTGGATTTCGCAGTATCTAAAATTTCTTCTTTACTAACCCCTTTGTCCCAATCCCATTTGTTGCCTTTGAACGGCATGAACTCAATAAATTTCACCCCGATATCCTGATCTTTGGTGAGGTCTATGAAGTCATTGATCTCCATGTCATTAACCCCTTTAATTAAAACGATATTGAGCTTTATATCGAAGTCATAATCGATCGCCTTGTCAATGTTATTCATAATGCGGTCGAAATAATCTCGCTTGGTGATAAAGACTGATTTCGATTTCTCAAGTGTATCCAGGCTGATATTTATTTTTTGCAACCCAACCTCCTGGAAAACATCAAAATATTTGTCCAGTATAATACCATTGGTGGTAAGTTTGAGTGTTACTCCAAGCCTGGCAAGCTCCCGGACAAGGTAGTCAACGCCTTTTCTTACCAATGGTTCACCCCCTGTAAGCCGGATGGTATCCACGCCTAAATGGGTAAATGTTTCAGAGATGCCGACGATCTCCTCCAAGGTCATGATATTGGGCTTGTCGGTCAGCTCTATGCCCTCTTCCGGCATGCAATAAAAGCAGCGGAGATTGCACCGGTCAGTTATAGAAATTCTCAGGTATGTGTGTTCTCGTCCAAAGTCGTCGATAATTTGTGGAGTCATTTTAATCGTGTTTTTTACCTTTCAATACATGAAAAACGTGAAATAGATGTGGAAATACGGCATCAATGCATTCTTTTGCTCCATTTGAAGAACCGGGTAAGCCCAGAACAATTTTTCCACCTTTTATACCTGCCACCGATCGGGACAGCATGGCGTACGGTGTTCGCTCCTGACCATATCTGCGCATTTCCTCTTCTACACCGACCAGGTTGGTGTCCAGCAGGGGCCTGATCACGTCCGGGGTGACATCTCTTGGTCCCACACCGGTTCCCCCGGTAAAAATAAGCAGGTCATTTCTCGATTCTTTCAACAGTTTTTCAATCTTAGCTCGATCATCCGGGATGATCTCGTACTCAGTTTCAAGCCCGAACGACCGCATTGAGGATGCGATTAGTTTTCCAGATTTATCCTCTTTATCACCACTGGAGACCGAATCTGAACATACCACAACTTTTGCCGTCAGCCCTTCAACCGGGGTGTTAAATGAGGATTTCCCCCCGGTTTTTTTAAGCAGTTTGATGGTACTGATTTCAACATTTTTATCAACGGGTTTCAGCATGTCGTACATCGTAAGCGCTACTAGACTTGCCCCATGCATAGCCTCCACCTCCACCCCGGTTTTATAGATGGTCTTCACCGTTACCGAGATAATAATTTCGAGTCCTTCAATCTGGTATTCCACCTTTGTAGATTCAATAGGAATTGGATGGCAGTCGGGAAGTAAGTCCGGTGTTTTTTTAACCCCGAGCAATCCGGCTGCCTTGGCCATTTCAAAGAGGTCCCCTTTAGGGATCTGGCCGTTACTAATTCGTTCAATCGTTTTATTGCTGCTGGTCTTAACGATTGCCTGAGCGGTGGCTACCCGCAACGTATTTGTTTTTGATGTAATATCTACCATCTACTGATTTACCTTCCATTGGTGTGTTGCGTCTTCAAATATTTCTTTTCCGAAAATGGGTACTCTTTCTTTAATCTCATCAACCAGAAACTGATTGGCCTCCCTGGCGGATTTACGGTGAGCGGATGAGGTAAATACAAAGAAACACAATTCACCTGACCGGACTACACCAAGACTGTGATAAATATGAGCACATATCAGGTCATATTTTGAAAAAGCTGCTTCCCGGATTTTATCAAGTTCTTTTTCAGCCATCTCTTCATAGGCTGAATATTCGATGGCGGCCACTACTTTGCCATCCACCTCGTCATCACGCACTTGGCCAAGAAATATACTGTGCCCCCCGATACTTGTTTTCGATTGATGCTTCGCTATAGAATCCGAAACTTTTTCGGGCGGAATCGCCCCCTGAACAAACACATTCTTAGGCATAACAGATGCTCTTTTTTAAAAATGATTAACCGTTGTTCTAATGATCAGTTCTCACCCACCTGCAAAAGGAGGCAAAAAAGCTACTTCATCGCCACTCTTCAGAGTACAAGAAGTTTCTAAAGACTGATTGACCGCAATGTTGACAGATTGCATGTCTGAAAGGTCGTACTTTGAGAAACAGCGTTCCTTTAAGGCTTTCAGATCATAATTTTCACCATCCATAGTTAACACTTCTTCCTTTCTACCGGTCCTTTCGGCAATTAAACCAAAATATTTAATCGTTACAGTCATATGAAAATGATGGGTTAACTCGTATGGTCCTGAAGCTGTTCATAATCTTTGTGAGTATCTACGTCGAAGGCACCCTTCCTGAAGGGGACTTCATCGACATCCTCCCTGTGTTGCATAATAATTTTTTTAGCTCCTACATCTCCCTTTAACTCGGTCAGATGCGGAAAAAAGTCTTTAGAGAACAGGGCTGGAACGCCAACATTCTGCTTGTAACTACTCGCTGTTATTCGTTGATTCCCGCTTTTATGTTTACTGATCAATTCACGGACGAGGCCGGAAGTTACAAACGGCTGATCAGATAAAAGAAACAGGATGTCCTCGATCGCCTCATTCAATTTTAATGATTCTTCCACTCCCAGACGGATACTTGAAGCAATGCCTTCAGACCAGTGCTTGTTAAATACTACGGTAACATGATCAAGATTCGTGGAATCCCGGATTTGATCGGCATGCGCACCGAGTACGACCACCGAGGGACTAAATTCAAAGGGTATAATTATATCAATGATGCGCTGCAGGAGTGTTTTATTTTCATACTCCAACAGCTGTTTGGGTTGGCCTAACCGACTGGACGATCCGGCTGCCAGAATAACTACGCCGATGTTGGTTGTTCCAGTCAAAGCTGTATCTCCTTAAATTCACGATTATCCTTGTTATGTATAGAACCCTCCAACTCACGAAGATGGTGAACGTAGGAATCGGTCAATACAGCCTGAATTTCGGATAGTATGGAAAGACCAATTTCTGCAGGGGTCTCGGCACCCAATTGTAACCCTACAGGAGCGTAAATCCTTGCCGATTGTTCTTCAGATAATGTAATACCGTCATCCTTCAAATCATCCAGCATTCGCCGGTATTTCTTATTTGGCCCCAGGATTCCGATGTACGGAACTTCCTCTTCCTTCAATAACAACTTTAGTACAGCCAAATCATAATTATAATTATGAGTCATCAGAACAAATGCAGTGGTCTCGTTGATCTTTATATTGTCCAGGATTTCTCCGGGATTGGTCACAATTACCTGGCATGAATTAAATCGCTTTTTATTGGC
>JBEPXS010000081.1:0-6952 GCA_041641755.1 Balneolaceae bacterium | reverse complement strand
TAATATCCCAACCTAACACTTCAGCCATCCTGGATAAAACCTGGGAATCATTGCCGGCTCCAACTAAAACCAACCTGGGTGGCGGAGTGATGACATCAATAAAAGCATTCTGAGTATCCTCAGCTGAGTGATACGTTCCAAAATGATTTATTCGTTTATTAAGCGCATTTTTTGCAACCTCAGTAATCTTTTCAGAAAGTGCCGGGTCATTAAGCTGGCCGGTACTATTCCCCTGATCATCAATAAATAAAGTAGTCCCTGTCTGGTGCCTGGTTTTTTGAAGGTTAAAAACAGAAACGAGTGCCACCGGCCGATCAGCATGTTCAGTTTTCCTCAATAATTCAACGGGATTGTTTTTTTGCCGGGGATCGATAGGTTCGAAAAGTACCTGTATGATTCCATTGCAGCCAAGCTGGGCACCAATTACGGCGTCATCTTCATCACTCGTATCATAGGTAGTTAATTTGGTTTTGTTTTGATCCAGTGCAAGCAGGGCTTTTCTCTTCGCATCCCCTTCCAGGCATCCCCCGCTGATTGCCCCGGTCATGAAACCATATTCATCTATCAGCATCCGGGCCCCGGCTGCACGATATGAAGAGCCATTAACATGAACAACGGTTGCCAAAACACATTTTTGTCCTTTATCTCTGGCTTCATCAAAAGAGGATATAATAGCTTCTGTTTCTCTCATTGGGCAAGCAATCTTAATTCAGGGATTACATCCTTAATATCATGAATAGCATGTTCGATCTCTTCTTCTGTTGTAAATCTTCCAAGTCCTATCCGAATGGTAGAAAAGGCAAGCTCATCGGAATGGCCAATCGCCTTGAGCACATGAGAGGGTTTCTGCGTTGCCGAACTGCAAGCAGACCCTTGTGACACAGCAAGATTCTTTAAGCGCCGAAGCAGGTTACTTCCATCAATATTTCGAAAAGAAATACTTGTCATATATGGTAAACGATTCTTTTGCGGACCATTAAGCTTAATGCCATCAATCTCTTTCAATTCAGATTCCAGTTTATCACGTAAATGGTTCAATCGACTTGAATCTGATTCCATCTGCTTATCACATAGTTCACATGCTTTTCCAAAACCAACAATCGCAGGTACATTTAATGTCCCGGATCGCAATCCTTTTTCCTGCCCTCCTCCGGTCAGAACAGGCGAAATATCCGGTTTGTCATTTTTGGTAATATACAGTGCCCCTGCTCCTTTTGGGCCGTATAGTTTATGGGATGAAAATGTGATCATATCAACACCAACTTTCTCCACGTCAACCGGAATTTTACCTACAGACTGGGTGGCATCGGATAACAGTGTAATATTCCTCGATCTGGTGATCCGGGAAATTTGTTTAAGTGGATGGATCGACCCGATCTCATTATTGGCATGCATCAAGGTCACCAAAATAGTCTCATCCGTGATGGCATCTTTCAGATCCTCAAGGTCCAGGGAACCGGTCTCATCAACCGGCAGATAGGTGACCCGGTATCCTTCTTGTTCCAAACTTTCACATGTGTCCAGTACGGCTTTGTGTTCCGTAACACAGGTAATGATGTGGTTTCCATTATCTTGATTTTCTTTGCACAGCCCCCTGATAGCCAGATTAACAGCTTCTGTAGCACCGGAGGTGAAATAAATTTCATTGGCTGTTGCGCCAATTAAGTCGGCAACTTGTTCTCGTGCCAGTTCAACGGCTTCGTCAGCCTCCCAGCCAAAGGTGTGATTAATGCTCGAGGGGTTGCCATATTTGTCAGTAAAATATGGCAACATCTCATCCAAGACCTTTGGATCAACAGGTGTTGTTGAGTTATAGTCCAAGTAAATTTTTTTACGCATGATCCGTAAATAATGAACTCACTGATTAAAGTATAAAAGCTATTTACAACTTATTACTTTTAATTTAACAGATATTATAAATTAACCTTAAAAAACAGACTTAAAAATGGCTTTTTCTAAAAAAAATAAATACAATGAATAAGATCTTTTTTAAAAGGCTGAGCAAAGCCATCTAAAAAAACAGATTGATAAAAATATAGGGCATTTACTTATGGGATTAAGAAAATGTTTGAATTTTTAATAAGGGTTGCCTTTGCCAGATGTATTCAGGTGAAACCAGGTGTAGAGTTAATAAAAAGTGGGTGGACCATGGTGAGATATACTATTAATGTTATTGGAGAAAATCACCAAGATGATATTGACCAATGTGGGTTTTACCCGGTGGATCAGTCTAAGGGCACAACAACCTTTCTGAAATTCAATGTCGATCCTGTCAAAGAAGAAATTAAAGCTGCGATGAACGGTAATTTATGTCGCCGTGTAACTTACTAGAGAATTCGAAGAACCATTAAACCAGCCGATAATACCTAAAACTATACTATTATGGGAAGTGCAAAGACCTCGATGGGAAGACGATCATTTTTGAAAACTATGGCCCTGGCCGGTGGCGGGCTCATGGTTGGTTTCAGTTGGAATTCATCATTGGCCGAAGGTGTGGATGTCGAAAATCTTCCAGATGAATACTTCGAAATCAATGCCTTCATAAAAATTGCTCCGAATGGAGAGGTAACGATATTCTCTCCGAATCCCGAAATTGGCCAGAATGTCAAAACATCTATGCCATTAATCGTCGCTGAAGAATTGGACGTGGACTGGGAGCAGGTAAAAGTGAAACAAGCCCCCCTTGATACGGACAACTATAACCGGCAGATAGCTGGCGGAAGCCAATCTATTCGCCAGGGCTGGGATAGTCTCAGGATGGCAGGTGCAACGGCCCGATACCTGTTGGTAGCAGCAGCAGCAAAAAAATGGGGTGCGAATGCCAAGGATCTCACCACTGAAAACGGCATTATTACAAACAGTAAAACGGGTGACAGTATCAGTTATGGTAAAATAGCATCGGACGCCGTTGACATTCCCGTCCCAGACGAGGTTCCACTCAAGGATCCGAAAGATTTCAGATTAATCGGCAAGTATATCAAGAATGTTGATGGTGAGGAAATTGTCACGGGCAAACCCTTGTTCGGACTGGATTTTATGCGTGAAGGCACCACCATTGCGATGATTAAGCATCCCCCTGCCTTTGGCATGAAGTTGAAATCTTTTGATGCCACAGAAGTAAAGTCGATGCCGGGTATTACCGATGTATTTACGATCAACACGAGCCTGGATGATCCCCAGTGGTCAGACGTTAATGCCTTCAACGAACTAGTGGTGATTACGGGCGAAACGACCTGGCAGGTTATGAAAGCCAAGGAAGCCTTAAATATTGAATGGGAAACGATCGGCGAATTAGAGAACAGTGAAGGTCATACCCGTAAACTCGAAGAAGCTGTAACCAACAGAACGGGTGAAATAGTCAGACAGGACGGATCCCCCGAACGCGTGGCCAATTCAGCCGCACGAGTACTCGAACGGACCTACACCGCTCCCTTCCTGGCTCATAATACACTGGAACCGATGAATTTCTTTGCGGATGTCAGTGACGACCGAGCAGAATTAGTTGGTCCCATTCAAACGCCAGAACCATTGCGGGCTTCGGCATCTCGGTTGTTGGGTCTCCCGGAGTCAAATATCAGGGTTGATATGACGAGGATGGGCGGTGGATTTGGCCGCAGGCTGTATGGTAATTTTGGGCTGGAAGCTGCCGCCATATCACAAAAAATCGGCGGCCCGGTAAAACTTATCTATGCCCGTGAAGATGATATGACCCAGGGTACCTACCGGCCGGCCTATGCTATCAAGTACAAAGCCTCACTCGATGAAAACGAAGATCTGCTTACGTTCCAGGCCAAAGGGGCGGGTATTCCATCAAGCCCACTTTTTGCGAACCGGTATCCGGCAGGTGCCGTTGATCATTACTCATCAGAGAATGTCGGTGTTGAATCAAATATAACAACCGGGGCATGGCGTGCACCGAGATCGAACTTTACAGCTGGGGCCGAGCAATCTTTTATCGATGAACTTGCTGAACTGGCTGGTAAAGATCCCATCGATTTTAGGCTGGAACTCTTTGACCGGGCCATTAAAAATCCGGTGGGCAAGAATAATGATTATGACCCCGAACGGTACGCAGGTGTTCTAAAATTGGTGCGAGAGAAGTCGAATTGGGATCAACCCATGCCGGGCGTGTATCGAGGCGTGGCGGCATATTATTGCCACAACTCCTATGTGGCTGAGGTTGTTGATCTGGTCAAGGACGGGGATGACATCAAAATCCAGAAGGTGTGGTGCGCCGTTGACTGCGGTATCGTAGTGAACAGGGAAGGCGCCATCAACCAGGTTGAGGGTGGTATTATTGACGGACTTGGGCATGCCATGTATAGTCAATTGAGTTTTGAAAACGGAGCTCCCAATCAGGATAACTTCAATGACTATCACTTGATTAGGCATACGGAAGCACCTGCGGAAATTGAGGTATTTTTCGCAGATAATGATATCCATCCAACGGGTCTGGGCGAACCGCCGCTCCCCCCCGTTATGGGTGCATTAGCAAATGCGCTTTACAAGGCAACAGGCAAACGGTATTACAATCAACCGTACATGGTTGCAAACCAGGAAACTGCAGGGCGACAATCGTAATCCAACTAACAACAAGTTTTTAACCGGTAAATACAAGCATTATGGCGACTTATACACTCAACATAAATAATAAAGATCACCAAGTTGATGTAGCCCCGGATACTCCCTTGCTATGGGTATTGCGGGATCATTTAAATATGCCCGGTACAAAATTTGGGTGTGGTATTGCCCAGTGTGGAGCGTGTACCGTACACCTGAATGGTAATGCCATCAGGTCCTGCTCCCTACCGGTATCGTCCATCGGGGATGGAAAAATTACCACTATTGAAGGCCTTTCCGAGGATGGCGACCATCCCGTGCAACAAGCCTGGCTGGAGCATGATGTGGCCCAGTGCGGGTACTGCCAGGCGGGCCAGATTATGAGTGCGGCAGCCCTGCTGGAACGTAATTCAAATCCTTCAGACGAAGAAATTGAGTCTGCGATGAATGGCAATTTATGTCGCTGCGGAACATATCTGAGAATCAAAAGAGCCATTAAAACAGCTGCTAACACCTGAAATCCGGTTTTATGGGAACAGATCCTTTTGAAGAGATCTGAATGCTTTTGAAACACAGCCGGTTAAATAATTCTGAGATAGGATATATCCTGGCATCCTACAAAGCCATTCATCTGCAACTTTAGAAAACATTGATCTCACTCCTTCCCTGGTCCGGGATGTTTTATTTTTGTAAGAACTTGACAAATACTCTAATGTTTTTGTTGGTCCATATTTAGAAACCTGCCATTTATTTGATCTTGTGCTTACTCTGTTTCCTTTGACAACCCGCAGTAAGTAAGTGGTAACCAACCTCAGGGTAGCAACGGATTAGGGGCTAAATTTCTATATCTATTGCATTTAACCCACTCTTTGATAATTTTAAATGAGCTATAGTCCTCATCGGGTTAGCAGTTAAAACCGCATATAAACACAGCGGGATATGAATAAAGAACCTTCCATGGACCAGGCTTTTCTGGCAAAGCTGAAGGAAGCTGTAGAAGAGAACCTCGATAACGAACAGTTCGGGGTTGAGGAGTTATCACGCGAAGTCGGATTGAGTCGCTCTCAGATTCATCGCAAGCTACAAGAGCTAACCGGCCAATCAACCTCCCAGTTTATAAGACAGATCCGTCTTGAGCATGCCATGGAACTGCTAAAAAATGAAGTGGCCACAGTGTCAGAAATTGCCTACCGGGTTGGATTCAGCAGTCCCACCTATTTTAGCACCTGTTTCCACAAGTATTACGGGTTTCCACCGGGTGAAGCCGCCGACCGTCAATCAGAGAGTAGGGCTAATCATTCAACTGAAAAAGAAGCCGTTCGTCCGGATTCTGCCGGTAACTCAAAGAACAGAGCTGTTCTTTACTCCGTTATTACCATAACAGTATTTCTGCTTCTGGGTGGATATTACTATTTCCAAACGGACAGCAAAGAAAATATGGAACCCCAAAAGTCCATTGCCGTGCTTCCGCTCCATAATCTGACCGACAACCCCGACCAGGCATACTATGTGGATGGGCTACACGACGCACTCATCGGAGAACTGGGTCAACTCGGTCAGCTTCGGGTAATTTCCAGAACTTCCACCCTTCGCTTCAAAGACACCCAATCAGATATTCGGGAAATTGCCAAACAACTCGATGTCAATAACATCATTGAAGGTTCTGTTTACAAGGCAGGTGACAGCGTACGAATTCAGGTACAACTTATTGAAGTTAATCCCAAGGAGCAGCATATATGGGCGGAAAGTTATGAGCGAGACACCCGCGACGTGCTATCCATGTTAAGTAATGTGACCCGTGAAATTGCACAAAACGTTGAAGTAACCCTAACATCGGTGGAAGACTCCCTGTTGACCTATCGACGCGAAGTTAATCCCGAAGCCTACAAAGCCTATCTCCGCGGAAGTTATGAATTAACCCGTTCCACCCCTGAAAGTTACCAGAAAGGAATCTCCCATTTGCTCGAAGCCACCAGGATTGATCCTGCCGATCCTTTGCCCTGGGCTCGGCTGGCTCTTGGCTATAACACGGCTGGTCACGGCAGTGCCCCGCCTCCTGACGCATTCGACAAAGCCCAGGCCGCCGCAAAACGAGCTTTAAAGCTGGACGAAACACTGGGAGAAGTACACCTTGCACTGGCACTCGTCGATCTCTATCAGGAATGGGACTGGGAAGCTGTTGAAAATAACTTTGACAAAATATTAGCCTATGATCCAAATATTGCGGAAGCCCGCCTTCATTATGGCTGGTATTTAATTTTGAAAGGAGCAAGTCTTGAAGAAGTAGTAGCTGAGATGCGTCTTGCCATGAAGCTGGATCCATTCAGACCACTTTATCCCCTTCACCTGGGATTTGTCTATTGGTATGCGGGTAATGCAGAA
Source organism: Balneolaceae bacterium (assembly GCA_041641755.1). Classification (GTDB taxonomy): domain Bacteria; phylum Bacteroidota; class Rhodothermia; order Balneolales; family Balneolaceae; genus JAMQKA01. Next base: position 10 of record JBEPXS010000081.1, on the reverse strand, counting down.
AAAGCAATAG
>JBEPXS010000080.1:0-11078 GCA_041641755.1 Balneolaceae bacterium | reverse complement strand
CTGGAAACCGAGCAGGCGACCAATAATCTTGTCCAAACCGAAAGTGGCAAGATGGTGGCGCTTGTGGGAGTGGACAACCTGGCTGTAGTTGAAACCGAAAAGGCTATATTGATCTGTGACCTGGATAAGGCCCAGGGGGTTAAACAGATTGTGAATGCCCTTAAGGAATCGGAAGAAAAAAAGCAGTTTTTGTAGAAACTCCTTCTCAAAGTAATCAATACTGCTCGTTCCAAATAACGTTTCTTCCCTTCACATATAAAGGGATGAGATTATGGATTGGGGATTACGGATCGTTTGAGGAAATATTCGGTTTGCTCCCTGCCTGCATCTCCGGTTGGTGGAATTTTATATCTTGTCTCTTTTACCCACGTCTAGAGAATCCCTGCATTTAGTTTTTAAGTTGAACTATACCCCAAGCAAGTAACTCCTTACGTGCAGGGAGGATCAATATCTGGGATTTTTTGGTGGATCATTACGGTGATAGTTCTTTAATCCAGACTCCCGTGGGGTTTTCCTCATTGAAAGAATGAGGAGTTAGAGATGGTGAGAAGCCTCAAGTTTTACTCTTTTGCTTAGTCTGTCTTAATGAGTGTTCATTTTGGCTTGGTCCAATCCCGATAGGGTTCGGGACCAGCAAAGCTGGACCAAAAACCCAAGAAGAATTTAAAACTCAATCGGGTTGACCAAGACCGAAACGCTGAACCTGATAAGAAGCCAACCTGATTTAGGACAGTAAATTCTTCCGGTTCTTCATCTTCTGCTATAATACTGGTTGTATGGAACCCCTTCTGGATGAAAATGTTTAGATTCAACATAATGGCACCAACGTGGGGTCCGGGGAATCGCGGGAAAGAAGAGGTTGAGGGTTACTGGTGCTCCAAAGCACGAAATAACGTCAACGATATAGCCAGATCAACATCTACGATCCCCCGGCGACCTTTTCGTGCCTTTTGGGCCGTAGCAAAAGGTACACCCAAAGAAGAAATGCTTGAGTTAGTAGTAAGTGCGACCGTAGATTTTTTCCTGAATATTAGGACTCACGTCAGGATGTATGCCAGCTACAGCTTAAGACAAGAAGAATTCAGAATTTAGAACTCGGCCGTTCTGAATATCTTTCTTACTAATCCACCTCAAGAACAAGTTGATCATAGGCAAGCTTCACGTGTCCGGGCAGGCGTTCGGTGGACTCCTTGTGATTAACTTTGGAATTCATGTGGATAAGATAGGTTTCGGGGACATCCAGCCTTGTGGCCTGCTCCACCGCTTGTGGGATGGTCATATGAGTGGGATGTTCCGGTCCCCAGCGCAAACCGCTCAAAACCAAGACTTCAGAACCATTGATTAGCTGTTCAGTCTCCTTCGGAATCTCCTTGACATCAGTAAGATATGAGATATCGCCCACCCGGAAGCCCAGCACATCTATATTGCCGTGATTGGCTGGCAGCGGAGTGATCTTCACATCCCCAAACTCGAACGGTTGCTTAACCACGTTTAGCTCGACCGAAGTTGCACCGGGATATCGGTCGGGCCCAAACATATATTCAAACCGTCGCATAATTGCATCACGACAAGACTCCGAGGTGTACACCGGTATGGTCTGATCTTGCTTATAGCAAAACGGTCGGAGATCGTCCAGGCCGGAGATGTGATCCATATGTTCATGGGTGATCAGGACTGCATCTACCCGGGAGAGGCCGGAACGCAGGGTTTGTAGCCGAAACTCCGGACCTGTATCAATGACAATAGAAGATTTTTCGGTTTCTATCCAGGCTGAACAACGCCATCGCTCATCGCGCGGATCGCCCTTCAGCCGTTCACTGCCAAAACCACCGGCAGTCGGTACCCCCATAGACGTTCCGGTTCCGAGGAAGGTTAATTTCATTATTCCTGATCAAGATCAATTTCTTCAATTTTTTCTTCGCCAAACTTGTCAAACCGTTCCCACAACTCCTCCAGTTGCTTTCTTACAGCCGGTTTGATATAGGTATCCTGCATATTCAGCTTTTTCAAGACCCGGGCCAGAATACCAATCTGCAACTCAACCGGCCGCTTGCGGTTAATAACCACCAGTTTGTCTCCTTCAACAATACAGTGATCTCCGCGAAAAGTACCCCGCTCCTTACGGATGGTATAGCCCGCTTGTTCTATCAGCTGCTCCAACTCCAGAAGTAATTTCTCTGATTTCATGATCTAAAATGTTATTCCCAGTAGAAAACTGAATGCCCGAAGATTATAATCAAACTCATTTTCCTCAACATCAAACCGTTTAAAGTTATAATCCCAGCCCGCCGTTATTCCAATATCTCCAAACACGCGGTCTATATAAAATCGGCTTTTGGTTTCTAAATCATAAATTTGTCCTCCAAAGATCCCTCCCGAAGCAAAAGAAAAACCGTAATTAGGAATCGCTTCCGCTGAGAACCTGAACTTATCTCCCAGGCGTACACGCACCTGCATCCCTCCGCCAAACTCAAATGTGCCCTGCCGAAATTGCTGAGAACCGCTCAAAGCCTGGCTGCTGGTTACCGAATTCATACTGGTCTTAAGTTGCAGTGGCAATAAAAGTCCGAAGCCCTTTTCCCGAACAATGCGGATTCCACGCACAGCTTTAGCCCCAACATCAAAATAACCGACGTCATCAATTCCCGTTAACTGACCGCCCACACCTAAAAAAGCTTCGAAACCTATCGTTTCAAAACGTACTCTAATGAGCGATCCGTCGAACTCATAAGCACCGGCATTATTAAATGTGTTGTTGTCCATGCTACCCTTGTATATAAACTCGGCGGGCTCTAACCCAATATAGACCCCATTATTGGGTATCATCGAACGGTTGGTTACCGGATCATCCTTTTCAACAGAAAACATCTGGGCCTGAGCTTTTTCCACCGGAACAGATACGAACATAAATACAAACAGTAAAATCGGAATCAGGTATCTAAGCATTTGGAGGTAATATTTCATTGGGAACTCTTCATGTAGTTTTCACATTTAATTATTATACTTTCGCCACAAACAAAAAGACACAAGTTCATGAAGCCACTTTTAATATTGTTAAGTATTTCCTTAATGAGCTTCACTGGTATTGATGACACGGTCGACTCCGTGCACGATTTTGAACTTAATAATATTGAGGGAGAAAACATTCCTTTAAATAAATTTAAAGGAAACGTTCTTTTAATTGTTAACACAGCTTCGGAATGTGGGTTTACCCCGCAATATGAAGGTCTGCAGGCCCTTTACGAAGAGTATAACGACAAGGGTTTGACAGTATTGGGTTTTCCGGCCAACAATTTTGGCGGACAGGAACCTGGAACGGACAAAGAGATTAAAAAGTTTTGTAAGGTCAATTACGGAGTAACCTTCCCGATGTTCTCAAAGATATCGGTAAAAGGCGATGATATTAACCCACTGTTTGACTATTTGACAACAAAGGAAAATCCTGATTTTGAGGGGACAATAAAATGGAACTTCGAGAAGTTCTTGGTAAGTAAAGACGGCAAGCTGTTACGCCGCTTCCGAAGTGATGTAAAGCCTCAAAGTGATGAGATAATAAATGCAGTTGAGCAAGCGTTGAATGAATAAGAAATTAAGAATCTATCCCTAACATCCCATCACCATCCCGACAGAGGGCCGCAACTGATACTTGCGGCCCTCCTTTTTTATATGCCTTTTGAACATTATACTCAGTTCAACTTGTGAGAACGCAGTACAAAACGTGGAATATTAACCTTTATGGATCCACGACTTTCGTGATCCATCACATAGTAGCCCTCCATAACTCCGCTGTACGATTTTAACACGCACGAACTGTTGTATTCAAACTCACTACCGGGCTCAATAATCGGTCGTTTACCGACTACGCCATCGCCGTCCACCTCGTACGTTTCCCCGATGGAATCTTCAATCTCCCAGTGTCGCTGTTGCAATTGGATACTCTCCTGACCCCGGTTGCGGATAGTGATGAAATAGACAAATACGTGCTTGCGTTCTATAGCACTCGATTTATCTTCCAGGTAGAACGGTCGAACTTCGACCTCTACATCGTGAGAAATCTCGGTAAATGTTTGAGTATGAATCATAACTGTGACGATTGAATTTTGTCACAGTATAACTGAATTTTGTTAACTTTCGAATATCATTTTAAATGAATTTTATCTTGACATAGGTCAAATAAGAGCCTTATATTTGAAGCTCTCAAAACGGCGGAACCAAACGCTGTTTTTGTTGACAGATTGAATTAACATGGTCCGGTAGTTCAGCTGGTTAGAACGCCTGCCTGTCACGCAGGAGGTCGCGAGTTCGAATCTCGTCCGGATCGCTACACCCTAAGCCCTTAGCTTGCAAAGAGTTAGGGGCTTTTTTAATGATGTAAAAACACTTCGTATTAGGGCTTTTTTAAAAATATATAGAGTGGTCAAAAAATGGAAACAGCCGGTTGGGTCATGTGCAGCTCTTTGACTGCCTTCTCACATACCCTTACCCAGTTTTTGAAAGAACTCTAATTCCGCCCCGTCCTCGCTGATCTCTTGCTGATGCTAAACGAACTGTTTCTGATCATCCCACCAGACCCATCCCGATCAATATCCAAATCCGGATCAATCTGCAGATTGTAATGCCACATCCCATTTTGATGGATTACAGTTAATTTAGCACTTTCAGACAGGTCACCGTAGCCATCCCCGTCTGCATCCGGATCCCCACCGGTACTTGACAGGGAACTAAGATCATAGGTCCAAATTTTTGTTGTATTCACGCCGGTCCCATCATTCCCTCCATTGTTTGTCCCCCCCTCGGATTCATAGATCGGGTTTGTGGCGGCATTACCGTCATCACTGTAAAGCGGGTTGCTTTCTCTGTTACCGGATGATTCCTGACTAATGCTAAAAGTAGAAGCCTCGGCAACATCCATCAGTCCGTCATCATCAGAGTCGGGATCGTTAATCTCCAAGGTGAAATGGAGTCCGGCTGCATCATCACCTCCATTTTGGGTGCGTGCGCTTCGTTTGCTGATGCTGAACGCGGCACCTTTCAGAGCGTCCGGGAAACCATCGCCATCCGTATCTTCACCGAATCCACTATTCTTGGTTCCAGATCGCGCACTGCCTGACATGTACAGGAGAAATGAGGCAGGAGCTAGTTTATATTCTTGAAAAGCATCAGCTTCATTATCACTATCATTGTCATTGTTGTTCATCTCTCCCTCATACATGGGATTTTCCCTTTCCCTGGTTCCACCTTCATACAACGGATTTGAACCTGCCGAAACTGATCCTGATACTATTATCGCTTCAGGAGCCATCCAGCGAACAGGTCCCACCTCTCCTCCTCCACCGGGATTGGCAACGCCCTCCGTGTTAGATCGGCTCGAGTTATAGTCGGTGGCCTCCGTAGCCTTTGTACCTGAACTGTCCGAACCGGTATCATCGCCTCCATCCAGGTCGGCCACTCCTTCAGTATTTGAACGGCTGGAATTGTAATCGGTGGCGGAAACTACCGTGCTATCCGATCCGACACCAATGCCCCCACCGGGATTGGCAGCGCCCTCGGTATTGGAACGACTCGAGTTATAATCGGTCGCCTCTGATGCTTTAGTACCTGAGCTTTCCGTGTTGGATCGGCTTGAATTATAATCCGTGGCAGAAGCTGTGGTACTATCTGAACCGGCACCATCGCCTCCACCCAAATCAGCCACTCCTTCGGTATTCGAACGGCTCGAGTTGTAATCGGTCGCTGAAACCACCGTGCTGTCCGAACCGACACCGTTGCCTCCACCGGGATTCGCAATACCCTCCGTGTTAGATCGACTCGAATTATAGTCAGTTGCCTCTGATGCTTTGTTTCCGGGAGCCGAGCACGGGCAGGGATTGTCTTCGTAATTACCGCTTCCCGTTGCTGGAGATATTTCCCTGGAAGCAAAATCGTGGTTAATATCCCTTCCACGACTGCGATTCCCGGATCGGGATGTGCCAAATTTTATTTTTATACCCACCGATGAAAAGAAGTTCGTTTGCGGGGGATTCGTACTTTGTTGAATATCGGGAGCGGTATTAAACTGAAAGAACATCTCTTCGGGATTAGACACTCTCCGCACTTCGGTAAGGTCTTTTTGTGAATAAGTAAATTCATTTTTTGTAAACCGATGCTGAATACCCGTGGTCACGTTGATGGCGAAAAGATCGCTTCCCCCGGGGCTAAACTGTATTTGAAATTCTGGTCGAACGGCCGCCGACCACCTGCTGTAGTTATCTCCCGGATTGTATCCCGCTAGTTGCAGTTGAATTCCCCCGGACCCTCCAGTCGGGTCATTAAAATCAACGGATGATTCCGGTGGTGAGTTATAGGTCAGGGCCAGATCGAGGCTGCTTCGGAGGGTTACCGGCAACTGACTGCCAAATTCAAAACGGGGACCGATACCTACATAGAAGGAGGTCCACTTCTCTCCACTTTTCGTAGTTGAGGTAAATTCTTCAAAACCCGCAATATATTGCTCGGCATCGAATGATGGGTTGTAGGACAGAAACCCCGCATTCAGGCCTAAGCCCAATTTGTTCGGCATATAATTGAAGCCCAGCTCAGGCTGAAAGGCGGCATTTATATTGGGATTCCCAATGAGTCCCCCGCCGAAATTAAGATCCAGGGAAAACGGATTACTGTTTTGTTGGGCCTGACTTTGAAACGGAACAGATGCAATTAGTAACAGGAAGGTAAATATAAAGCATGCCTTAACCTTACGAAAAAGGTGGATAGTAGTCGTCTGCATAGCAATGATATTGAGTTAAACGGATCCCAAAATCCCATCCGAAGTAATGAATATTCACATAAATAAGGCTATCCACAGCAATAATACAACTTTAATAGGATTAGAGATTTTTATTTTAACAGATTCAAACAGTATGGAGTAAGCATCTTTAGCGGCGTTATTACCGACATAGAGGAAGGAGCTGAGACTGGATGAGGGATATCCCGAATGGAGGTTTGAAGAGCTACCTGTTGAAGTATCCAGCAACGACTGAGAGAAGGTTCCAATAAGGCAAGTAATACGAACAGCCGTCAAAGATCAGAAATGTTCTCCAAAGAGAACTACGGTTATGAGGTTGTTATTAATCTCCCTGCTGATAGCCTTCTACCACGCTCCACGCTAGTCCATAAACCTATGCATTGGTCTTTTTAGTAAACTAACTATGCCGTATCACTGCATAGAAATACAGTTTTCCGGATTTCACTGAAAGACCCATGGTTCAAGTATGGCAGTTTAGTGCCGGGATAAGTCTTTGGGCATGTTGCGGATACAGCCGGCCGCTTGGTACTTCTAGAGGTTAATTCCGGCTACAAGAGAGAGCACGCCATTTTTCCCGTTAAAAATATCCGTTTCAGCCACATCAGTAAGGCCTACAGAATATCGTATACCGATACGAAACTTGTTTATATCTGCCCCGGCTCCCACAACTACGCCTATGTCGGTGTCTTTAACCTGGTCTCCTATATCAACAGATCCGGAGGTATTGCCGTCGCTTACTTCCTGCTCCGCGTTAAGTGTAAACCCTGCATATGGACCGAAAAAGACGTGGGGTGTCAGCATCGGGTTATCCAGGATAAAATCGAATTTCGCTATGACCGGTATTTCGATATAGTCTAACTTTGTAGTGGTTTCGATATCTCCATCTGACAGTGTTGCCCCCTTTTGCGCATAGAACACGCCGGGCTGAATGGTAACAGGACTCATCGGTACAGCGATTCCATAAGTCAGGCCTGCCATAACACCTGTTCGTGAATCGACCGAAGCGTCGGTATCAACGAAGTTGGCAAAATTAGCCCCGGCGCTTATTCCTATACCCTGGCCCTGCGCATCGGAGAGAGTGAACATTAGAAGAATCGACAAGAGGAACGTTGGTAGTAATAATTTCTTCAAAACAGTAGAGATTAATTATGGTTTGCTGAACCCATTATTACTGCTATTCTGTCGAACAGGTTTCGAGAAAATTTGCCTGAATTTGTGAAGTAAATATTACATCCATCTTCTAGAGATCAAAAATAGAATACGGTTTCACCATTTTAGCAACTCTCAAAAGAGCAGGACGATTCAACAGATGAGTGGGAAAGGCAACTGAATAGAAAAAGAAACGGGGAGATCTTTATTGAAATCTCCCCGTTAGTTTAAATTTGTAAACCTATCATTCAGGCAGGCCGCAAGTTTCAGGCTTCCTCGAGACAAGGTTCCGTCGTCGTTGCCCCGCAGGTAGGACATTCGACTTTTTCCCTTGCACAATTATCCCCTGTTTCGTGACGGCAAGCTTCCAGAGCCGTAGCTCCGCATTCCGGACATTTATCAACACGTTCACACATAATAACCCTCCCGTTTTATTTAGTAATCAACAGTAATCTATTTAGAATTAGCCTTAATTTCCACTTCAGGTGGCAAGCTCCCCCCTTAAAAAATGCATGCCCTTATTCCTGAATGTACACTGGTGTTTACGGTAAGTGCAGAATTTCTGTCGTATACGCTGGAATCGATAACTGCCAATGGCACGCTGCTGTTTATTCCACACTTTGAATAGTTTTACTCGTGCTTTCCAGCCCTTCCGATTCCACCTCTACTGTGATGGTTCCCGGCTCATCTGGTATGCCCCGTACAATAACCAGTACTAGCCCGTTAAAGGCTTCCCTTTCATGAGATGGGAAGGGCGTAAAGTTTGTGGGATCGCCATTAGAGGTGGCTACAATTTCACCGGGACCTTCAACTGAAAACCGTACATTATTGTCAGCCGTGGGGACCATGAGCCCTTCTTCATCCTTCACTTTTACCGTAATAAAGGACAGGTCTTTCCCATCGGTCTGAATTTTTTCTCGGTCTGCAGATGCCTCCAAGCCAGCCGGAGCCCCGGTTGTTTTGACTATATCTTCCGCCCATTCTTCACCGTCCTTGTAGGCTACAACTCTCAGTTCGCCGGGCTCGTATTCCATATCATCCCAGCGGAGCCGGTATTCGTATTCTCCCATCTTCTTTCGGCCGAGTGATTCTCCGTTCAGGAACAGTTCCGCTTCATCTCCGGAGGTGAAAACATGTACCGGTGTCACTTCACCGACCCGGTCAGGCCAGTTCCAGTGCGGAAGGATATGTGCCATCGGATGATCCGGACGCCATTGCGACTGGTACAGGTAAAAGCGGTCTTTTTTGAAACCAGCCAGATCAATGATTCCGAAATACGAGCTCCGGGCCGAATAGTAGGGGGTCGGTTCACCCAGGTAATCCCAGCCGGCCCACACAAATCCACCAGCCACATACGGATGCTGATCCAGCGAACGGAACACCTTGTCGGCGGAAGAGCCAAACTCTGCGGTATACAGCTCGTAGGCACTTACATAGTTATTTTCGGGATCGCCCCCTTGCCCGTCACTTACCGGCGCGCTTATTCCATCCACAACCGGGAACAGGTACGTTCCGCGGGAACTCAGAGCCGCTGCGTTTTCACTACTGATAATCACTCTGCCAGGATAGGTTTCATGAAAAGAAGGGTATAGCGGTTCCGTATTTATTCCTTCCAGATGAGAATACGCCGGTGCATTGCGGATGCCTTCTCCCTGGTAATTCAGGCTGATCACTTCAACCGGATCAGGAAATTCCATCGGCGGTTTGGCATAGTTCATCGAGGCGGTAGTGGGCCGGATGGAGTCTTCCTCTTCCACAATTCTTCGAAGTTTCATGGCCAGTTCGGCCCCTGCTTCGCCGGTGTATTGTTCGCCCACTTCATTGCCGGTACTCCACATAATGACGGAGGGATGGTTCCGGTCGCGTCGGACCAGTGCTCTCAAATCCTGCTCATGCCAGTCAGGGAAGATAAGATGAAAATCATACGGTGTTTTCCGCCGTTCCCACACGTCAAAACTTTCATCCACTACCAGGAACCCCATCTTGTCGGCCAGTTCCAGTTGCTCCGGGGCGGGCGGGTTGTGCGCAGTTCGAATGGCATTGACGCCCATTTCACTTAGAATTTCGAGCTGTCGCTCGGCCGCCCTTTTATTGAACGCCGCACCGATCGCTCCCAGATCATGGTGCAGATTCACCCCTTTGAGGTAGATATGCTCGCCATTCACAAAAAGGCCTTTGTCCCCGTCATACCGTAGCGAACGAATTCCAAAGTTGGTCTCATAGCGGTCAACCAGAGTCCCGTTTTGTTTTAGCGTGGTAACCGCCATATAGCGGTTCGGGGTCTGGGTGGGCGGAGGGCCCCACAGTTTGGGATTTTCCAAGATGAGCGATCCTTCAACTCTGACACTTCCTTCACCGGAAACGCTGGTTTCCACAGGGTCAAAAGTACCCACGGCCTGACCGGACTTGTTACCCTCAACATCCAGCTCAAAAACTCGGGTTTCAGCTACAACCGAGACTGCTGATTCCGAGTCGTTATCAATGGAGACTTCAAGGTTGATGGTCGCGGTGTCTTCCGAAACTTCAGGCGTGGTTACATACGTGCCCCACTGGCCAACGTGCACGGGATCGGTTTTAACCAGCCACACATTCCGGTAGAGGCCGCCCCCGGGATACCAGCGGGATGATTCCGGTGGATTATCCAGCCGGATAGCCAGCTGATTGTATTCTCCAAAGTTAAGATAAGGTGTGAGATCCAGGCGATACGAAGCGTAGCCAAAGGGCCAGCCCCCAACAAGCTTTCCATTGAGCCATACCATTGAATATGACATAGCCCCGTCTATATCCAGGAAGATGGATTTAGCAGAATCAGAGGCTGGTATATCCAGCTTTTTGCGGTACCACCCCACGCCGGGACTCGGCAGTCGCCCCATCCCGCCGGTTACCTCGGCATCCCACCCCTGCATAAACGGACCTTCGATAGCCCAGTCGTGGGGTAGGGTTACCTTTTCCCAGCTGCTGTCATCAAAATCTTTCTTAACAAATGGGAAGTTACTGCCGGGGTTCCCCTCCGGGCGTTTGTATCGGTCGGCCGGATCCTTGATAAAGTCGTTACCCGTTGGCATAATCCAGGGCTTCAACACCCGGCGGTCTGCTTCTGCCCGAGAGGCCTCTTCCGGTTCTGTGTCGGCATCCTGGGAGTCGTCAT
>JBEPXS010000079.1:0-11118 GCA_041641755.1 Balneolaceae bacterium | reverse complement strand
TACCAAATGCAATCGTGGAAGATGTGGTTGAACAGATTGAAAAGGTGAATAAGAATGAGTAGTGTAGTGTCACGTTTAAAGTGTCGGGTTGCATCAAAGAAGTTGTCCGGGGACCCACCCCGTCTTTCGCGCAAACCCACGCGTAATCCATCCCTTTGGGGAAGAGGATTTGCTACATGCCTGTTTCAAAGAAACAGCTCACCCATATTGGTATGGGCTCATACAAGTCCCCTCCCCGGGAGGGGTGCCGAGTGGAACGAGGCGGGATGGGTTCGCAAGCCGATGATTCAGAGGTAGACCTGACAATTTATCTTAGACATTACACTAGTGTAAAATCCCGGACTGCTGCGATATATCGTTTTTTATTAAAACAGTAAATAATTATGTATAAGTTTCTGGATATGAAAAATCGGCTAAAGTACTTGTTTTTGCTACTGGTTTTTTTGGGAATTGATCTCACCGAAACCTATGCTCAAAACCAGCTTCAATCGCCTACGCAGTTTTTGGGTTATGAACTGGGCGAACAGTGGACGCCACATCACAATGTAATCGAGTACTGCAAACATGTGGCTGAGATTTCTCCGATGGTTCAGTGGAAAAGTTACGGAACAACCTACGAGGGGAGGGAGCTCATTTATTTGACCGTGTCTACTCAGGAAAACATTAACCGTACGAAAGAAATCCGCACTAACAATCTGAAACGCGCGGGATTGTTGGAAGGTGAACCCACCGAAGATTCGACCGCGATTGTCTGGTTGAGCTATAACGTCCATGGCAACGAAACCTCGAGCAGTGAAGCAGCTATGAAAACGCTATATAATCTTGTTCGACCGGGTGATGAAAAACCCCAAAAATGGTTACAAAATACAATGGTTATCATCGATCCGATGCTAAATCCCGATGGCCGCGACCGTTATGTATACTGGTACAAGCAGGCGGTTGGTGAAGAGGCAAATGCCCATCCGGAGGCACGCGAGCATAACGAATCCTGGCCAAACGGTCGTACTAATCACTATTATTTCGATCTGAATCGTGACTGGGCGTGGCTAATTCAGAAAGAATCGAGACAACGTAACAAGATTTTTCAGCAGTGGCTGCCACATATCCATGTCGACTTTCACGAGCAGGGTCACAATTCACCCTATTATTTTGCTCCTGCTACCGAGCCCTATCACAAGGCTATAACCGACTGGCAGCGCGAATTCCAATACACGATTGGGAAAAACCACGCCAAATACTTCAATAATAACAACTGGCTTTACTTTACCCGTGAAATATTTGACCTGTTCTATCCCAGCTACGGCGATACGTACCCAATTTTTAATGGATCTATCGGTATGACGTATGAACAGGCGGGACAAGCAGGATTGCAAATTCTACAAACTGAAGGGGATACACTTACACTTAAAGACAGATTAACGCATCATTTTACCACTGGAATGTCTACGATTGAAGTTACTTCAAGTCATGCTGGCCGGGTGGTCTCAGAGTTTGCCGGGTACTACCAAAACGCAGAGGAAAATCCTTCCGGCAAGTATAAGACATATGTTATAGAGGGAGACAATAATCCTGATAAGCTCCGGTCACTTTTTGACCTTCTGGACCAGCATAACGTGGAGTATGGAAGGGCACCCCGAAATGATTCGTATGATGGCTGCAATTATAGCACCGGCTGTAATGAACAGGTACGAGTTTCTACTGATGATTTCATTGTGAGTGCCTACCAACCCAAGTCGGTGTTGGCGCGTATCTTTTTTGAACCCCGACCCGAGCTTAGCGACTCCGTAACCTATGATATCACCGCCTGGGGACAGCATTACGCGTTTGGTCTTGACGGTTATGCACTTGAGGAAAGGATTGAACCGGTGCCAGCCGGGTTCCCGGAATCCAATGTTACCAATACAACCTCCGGAACCCCGTACGCTTACCTGGTGGAATGGAGTACATTTACTGATATGAAGCTGCTCGCTAAATGGCTGGAAAAAAATATTAAAGTTCGTTTTGCCAGCGAACAGTTTACCATTAATGGCAATACCTATGCACCGGGCACTCTTGTGATTACCCATAGTGATAATACTCATTTGGGCGATCAGTTTGAAAAACTTGTACAACAAGCAGCTACCTCTCTTGGACAACAACTCCATCCGGTTTCAACAGGATTTGTCGATTCCGGGCCTGATTTAGGTTCCGACGCTGTTCGTTTTATGGAACAGCCTCAGATAGCACTGCTTGCCGGGGCGGGCACCTCCGGTAATAATGTAGGTGAGATATGGCATTTTTTTGACAGGCAGATCGACTATCCCGTTACGATGCTGGATACCGACTACTTCGGGGATGTCGATCTGAACAAGTACGATGTGCTTGTTTTACCGGATGGCCATTACGACGATATCATAAGTGACGAACAGTTCTCAGATATTAAGTACTGGATTTCGGGCGGTGGACGACTGATAGCATTCCAGAACGCGAATGCATTTCTTTCGGGGAAGGAGGGCTTTAATCTCGAGGCCAAAAAAGATAACAAGGAAACGGGTCAGGATACTGTAGAAAATGTGACTTCATATAATCAGCGTCAACGGAGGAATATCAGTGACTACAACAGCGGTTCTATTTTCAAAGTCACGATGGATCCGACTCATCCACTGGCATATGGATATGACCAGACCTATTTTTCCCTGAAACTTGATACCGATGCTTATTCTTATTTGGAAGAAGGCTGGAATGCCGGTATTACTGAAGATGAAGCCCATGTGAGTGGATTTGTTGGACAGCAGGCAGAAAAGAGTATGGAAAATACACTCAGTTTTGGCGTACAGTCACTGGGAAAGGGAAGCGTGGTATATATGATTGATAATCCCCTGTTTCGCGGCTTTTGGCACAATGGGAAGCTGTTGTTCGGCAATGCGGTGTTTATGGTAGGCCAGTAAGCCTATTTAACCTGACTAAAATAACGTGAGTTCTATTAGACTTACCGATCATACATTTGCAATTTCTTGCATGAGATGAACTCCGGCTTCCTTTTCACACAATAATCGCCATAACAACAGCTGGTAGCGTTGTTCTGTCACTATTTTTGAGCGATCAAAAAAGTGAAAAAAAATCGCCGGCTGAGAATCCTGAAGGCGGCTACGGCCTGTGGGCGGGACCAAATCAATGGTCCGTCGCGGTTGTTGCGGGCCTCAAGGATCGAACCGGTATGATTTGCTCCTGCCCGCCCTCCGTCCTCCGCTCACGATTCATTATGCCGGGGGGCAGGGGGGATGGCGTGCCGAACCTCTTTTTAAAAGCATGTTCTAAATAAAACTACTCCTTATGAAGATTTTTTCAATTAGTTTCTTAACTCTCAGGTTAAATTAGGCAAGCGGTGGTTGACATGAGATGTGTAAGACTCAGATACTGTTTAAGCGTAGCAATCATCTGATCTGATTGTGGAGACTCCCCTCCATCCCCCTGCTGCCGGCAGACTCCAGTCGAAATTACAACCAAGATTCTTTGGTTGAGCTTCTACCATGATCCACCGGCGTCATCCCGACCGCCAGCGGACCAAGCTAAAATGAACACCCAACAAGACAGATTAAGCAAAAGATTAAAACCCGGGACTTCCCACTGTCTTGTTCATTTTTTGTACGGCCAAAAAACGAACCAAAAAAGCCGCCAAAGAATCCCAGATGTTATTCTCCCCTGCACCTAAGAAGCTGCTTGCTTTGGAACGTTTAAAGCTTCTGCGTCCATTCATTGCAGGGATTCTCTGGACTCGGAGGGGAGAACGCAACCAATATTCAAGAACTAACTCCTAATTCCCAATTCCCCATCCATACTCCCTGATTCTTTATTGCGATAGCCCGGCCTTGAAAGACAGGGCTGTTTATTGGTAAAAGAGCATGATATCCTTGAAAAACTACCTTTGTAGTCCTTTTAAGGCTCTGAACATCAAAATAATATCTGCCTTTCCGGGGTTCGGGGAATCGTGGGAAACGCCACGATAAAAGCACTAAGAGTTCCAAAGCAACAGCTGACATCGATGATATAATCAAGTCAACATCTACGATTCCCCGGCGGCCTTTTCGTCTCTTTTGGGCCGTACCGAAAGGGACACCACAAAAGAGGGATTAAACAAAAGATTAAACTTCGGACTACTTATCGTCTTTCTTTGTTCATTTTTTTGAGCGAACATCCGCCGTGGGTGAGCTAAAGAACGATCACAAAAAATTGCAACGAGCGGAAAAGGATGCACCATGTTAACTCGCTCTCTCGGTTCTTATCCCAAAAGTTCAGGGTTGGTAAATATTTTCCATAAGTTTTTTGAATAGTTTAAAGGAATACCCTTATCTTTGCCTTCGAAATAACACACTCACATAGGTTGGGGGTGCTTGCAACTGCGGGCTGAGATCATACCCTAAGAACCTGAACCGGGTAACACCGGCGTAGGGAAACCTGGTCCCGACTGCTGTCGGGATTCAGCATTTCTTGCAAGTTTACCTCCTCCTCTTATAAAAATAAGACGGAGGATTTCATGTTTAATATTCTATCAAAGATTACAGGGACAGCATTATTCCTGTTTATTGCTATAAATCCCGGACTAGCCCAAACAATATCGGGATCTGTACAAGATGCACAGACTGATGAGCCTTTGGCAGGTGCCAATATCGTACAACTGGATACTCAAAACGGGACATCCACTAATAGCGACGGCACTTTTCAGCTTCAACTACTGGAAGATGAAGCCAGTCAAATAACCGTTTCATTTGTCGGGTATAAAACCAAAACTATCGATATTGATGAACGGGGTACTGACGTGGAGATCACTCTGGTTCCCAGGTCAATAATCAGCAACGAGGTTTTTGTACGGGCCCTTCGGGTGGATGAAGCCTCACCGATGGCGTATGAAAATGTGGAACGGGAGGAGATCGAAGAAAAGAACCTGGGACAGGATATTCCCTACCTGGTTGGTTCAACTCCTTCTGTAACCACTACTTCGGATGCCGGTGCTGGTATCGGCTATACCGGGGTTCGTATTCGGGGCATCGATCAAACCCGGATCAATGTTACAATCAAGGGCATTCCACTGAATGATGCCGAGTCACAGGGCGTGTTCTGGGTAGATCTGCCGGATTTGGCCTCGTCTGTAGAGAATATCCAGATCCAGCGTGGTGTGGGTACATCCACGCACGGCGCGGGGGCTTTCGGTGCAACCATGAATATCCAAACCTCTGCTATGACACCGCAACCATATGGTGAAGTTAATACGGGGGTGGGCTCTTTTAATACGCGAAAGTTTAACGTCCAGCTGGGTTCGGGCTTGATGGAGAACGGCTGGCAGTTTGAGGGTCGCCTCTCCAAGATCGCCTCGGATGGTTACATAAATCGGGCTTCCTCAGATCTCAAGTCGTTCTATCTCAGCGGATCCAAGCAAGGTGACCGAAGCCTCCTGAAGGTGGATATCCTGTCGGGTGTCGAAGAAACCTACCAAGCCTGGAACGGCGTGCCTGAACCGATCCTGGAAGGGAATGCGCAAGGTGTAGAACAGTATATAAGCAGTCTTTTTGTAGGTTCCGAAAAAGCTGAACACATGCGTGAAAATATCGGTAACCGACAGTACAACGAATTCACCTACGAGGATCAGACCGACAATTATCAGCAAGATCACTACCAGCTCCATTATTCCTATCAGCTCACCGATCAATGGAATGCCAACGCCTCCATGCATTATACCTACGGTCGCGGCTATTACGAGGAGTTTCGCCGGGAGGATGATCTGGGCACGTATGGTATCGGTCCGATAGAGATCGGAAATGAAACAATCACCAGCAGTGATCTGGTACGTCGGCGCTGGCTTGACAACCATTTTTATGGTGTTGTATTTTCCACTGATTACAGTGTGCAGGATGAGTGGTCGGTTACCGTGGGCGGTGCCTACAACGAGTACGACGGAGATCACTTTGGCGAAGTAATCTGGGCACGCTATGCCGGTGACAGCAGCATCGAGGAGACTTACTATGATAACAATGGATTCAAGACCGACTTCAATATTTACGGCAAAACGCAATACTATTTTACTGAAGCGTTGAGCGGCTACCTTGATCTGCAGCTTCGTCGTATTACGTACGACTTTCTTGGTAAAGACACCCGTACGGTGGGAGGATCTGAGGAAATTGTGGATGTGCGACAGTCCGACGAGCTGAACTTTTTTAATCCTAAAGCCGGGTTTGTTTACAGGCTGAATGACAGGCAGCGTATCTACGCCTCATTCAGTGTGGCGAACCGTGAACCGACACGAGACGAATACGTCAACTCCACACCCGAAAGCCGCCCGAAGCATGAATCGCTCTACGACTGGGAGGTTGGATACAGGGGAAGCTTCAACAAGTTTTTTGGTGCGGTGAACCTGTACTATATGGATTACAAAAATCAGCTTGCTCTTACCGGGGAGATCAATGATGTGGGAGCATATATCCGCCAGAACGTATCCGACAGTTACCGGGCCGGAATTGAGCTGCAGGCGGGGATAGAGTTGACGCCCGGCTTTGAATGGTCCGGCAACGCCACTTTCAGCCGAAACAGGATTACAGATTATACCTACTACCTGGATGACTTTGACCAGGGAGGACAGGAATCAATAACCTATGATAATACAGCGCTCTCTTTTTCTCCGGAATTCATCGGTAACTCTATCTTCAGCTACACAGAAAATGGATTCTCTGCTGAGCTGATCACCAAGTATGTGTCCCGGCAATATCTTGACAACACGGAAACCAGGAGCCGCTCTATTGATCCATATTTTGTAAATGATGTAAGGTTGGGTTATAACTTTGCCAGCATCCCGTTTGTGCAGGGTTTGCAAGCGACGCTGCAGGTCAATAACCTTCTAGACGAAAAATATGAAACCAACGGCTATACCTTCGGCTGGCTAGCTGGCGGAGAGCAGCAGCATTTTAATTACTACTATCCACAGGCTGGTCGTAATTTTTTACTTCAGTTAAAGATGAGGTTCTGATAACTTTTTAAAAGAGAGATAGTAAACAGGATCCGCAAGGCCAACTTGGTTTTGCGGATTTTTTTACTCCTGCTTGGCACTGGAAACGACCGAAAGCTCGTCATCTTCTTTAGTTGTGTACTTTCTTCTGGGATCGGCATCAATAACCTGGATTAAAATCGCTCCAACTATAATTAAACCCCCGGCAATAATTTCGTAGAGCGAAGGATTTTGACCGATCGAGAGCCAGGCTATCAGTAACGCCGCAATAGGAACCAGGTTACCGTATATAACAACCTGTGTAGGTCCCAGAGAACGCAGGGCTCGAACCTTAACCCATTGTCCTACCCCGACTCCGATGGCGCCACCGGCAAGTATGGCAATCCACGTCCACATCCCAAGGTTTAACCAGGGTTCATTTACAAGGGAAGGAGAAGCGATAATAATATAGAGCGTACCTCCGATTACCGTACGCATAGCCACCATACTGATAGATCCATATTTGCGAGCCAGTGGTTTTATAAGATGCAGTTCTACAACGGTAAGGATTAAAGCAATACACAGCAAAAGATCCCCGATCCAATAGCCCTCAACCATCAGGCCGTCATAGGCAAGCGTCAGGGTACCGAGTCCCGCTAATATTACACCAACATAACCGGATTTCCCCATCTCTTCGGTACTCAGCAGGTATCCGAAGCCGGTACTAACGGCAGGTCCCAGTGCCAGCCAGATAGAAGCACGGGCACCGTGGGTCAGTCCAAGACCTTCAATGCCAAGCCAGGGTGCCAGGGTGGCTCCAAAGACAGAGACCAGCAGTAATCGGAACCAGTCCTTTTTTTCGATATGAGGAAAAAACTGAAACGGTTTGCCAGCTGTCTTGGCGTCATAATAACATTGAGCGTAGAGCACACTCAGCATGGCAACGCCCCCCATAAAAAAGCGTGAAACACTAAAAGAGATGGGAGCCATCTCTTTTAGTGCCACTTCGGCAAGTATAAAGTTGGCTCCCCAAAGAAAAGTGAAAAGTAAAAGAATACCGTGGTGAGAAATTGCCTCACTATCCGGTAAATTGGTATCTGGATTGTTGTTATTAATAAAGCGCTAGGAGGCAGTTTCTATGGTGAACGGTACTTTGACATCACTCCAGTGCATAACAGCGGTACCGGAGTTTTTGGCAACATCTTCAAAGTAGAACATGAGTTGTTCCATCGGGTGTCCCTCCTCTGGCTTTACTTTTACGCGCAGGGCATCTTCACTGCTGTCGTAGTCAAAGGCTCCCCACTGGTTCGGTACGTTATTAAATATGACAACCCATTCCTCTTTACCGGGAACGGTGAAAAGTCCATAAGTACCTGCTTCCAGGGTATCGCCTTCGATAATTACATTCTGGGAAAAGGTAATGGTAGTGGCTTCGTTGGCCCCGGTGCGCCAAACGTCACCGTATGGCTGAAGTCCGCCGAAAACATTCCTTCCCTTTACGCTCGGACGTCCATAGGTAATGGTTACATTAGTTGTACCGATCGTTTGGCTGACAGAAGCGTTCGGACTTACCCTGGCTTCGTCGTCTGCTCTAAATTGAGCCTCTGCTGAATGAGCAGAAATGAATAGCAGTGCTAAAGATAAAAAAACCGTAAGTATTGAGTTTTTAACATTCATCACGATTGTCATTTCGTTTTGGGTTCCCGTTTATTACATCCTGATAACAAAAATGAACAGTAGCCATTCTTAGTTTCATCTCCGAAAATATATTATTTGCTGCTGATCCCATAACCGCAGAATGAACAATTAATTAACATAATTAATTATCCATAAGAACAAGAAATTTTAATTTTAAAATTTATAAAAAATGCAAATTCCGGCTTCTAATTCCCGATTAATTTTAGAGAATTATTTAGCTTTTTCCATTATCCAGGTAAAGAAAACCTATCTTAATCATCTATGAATATTTTATCGGATAAACTGAGAGCTTCCAAACCCGTAGTTGTTCCTGGTTTCTGTATTTTTTGCAGTTTATACCTGCATGTATAGCTAATAAGTCTTGGAATTAAATGTGCTCAGGTTAAAAACCTGTGCAAATACAGATTAGGATGAGAACCACCCTAAGTATGAACTAAACGCAAAGCATAGGTGGCAAGTCTTTATGTAGAAGTCAAAAGATGTTAAAGTAGTGTAAAAAAGGATCAGCATTAAAAGTAGGTTTAACGCAGCTGTCATTTAACATTTCCTTACTCTTTTTAATTAACGAGGGCTTTGTAAAACCGTCACTTTTACGAGCTGTCATTGAGAGCTTGCGAAGCAATCTTTCTTTAGAGGCTCTGATCGGGAGATTGCTTCATTTTATTCGCAATGACAGTTGGTTTTGCAAAGCCCTCTAGGGAGTCATCTTGCCCCGTAAGTGTTCGAGAGAGATCTTTGTTGAAAAGACATGCCCCTGGATACAAAGATCTCTCATTCCGCAGGCTCCATTCGAGATGACGGTGAGGCTATTAACAAGGGGCTATGGGCTCTATACCAACGATCTCCTCCACCCCCCCCGCAGTTATCTCGACCAGCGGGAGAGATCCTTGTTTAGGTGGCCACAATACATTGTTTTGTGAACCCCTCATCTCCTCCCATTTCCAATGGTTGTGGGATAGTATTTTTCTATTTTTATGTAGAACTCACGTTAAGCTAAAGTATCTTTCTTAAATTATGTATCATTTCTGGTAAAATTATAGTGGAAAATCAGGAATAGTGGGCATGCTTTACTATTGGACGGGTTCCTTCAATAAATGGGAAAACTCTTTCCTGAATTTTTTGAGTTTAGGAGCAATAATGACCTGGCAATACCCAGCATTGGGATTATTCTCATAATAGTTTTGATGGTAGTTTTCTGCTTTTGAGTAATTTTTGATTGGCGATATCTCAGTTACAATTGGGTCCTCCCATAATTCAGATGCCTCAGTTTCTGTTTTCGACTTTTCCGCTATTCCCTTCTGCCGGTCGTTATGATAGAATATCGCCGATCGGTACTGTGGTCCCACATCCGGGCCCTGCCTGTTCAGGGTAGTGGGATTGTGAGTATGCCAAAAAACGGTCAGTAGTTGTTCATAAGAAATGATCTCCGGATCGTAGACGATGCGGGCTACCTCGGCATGCCCTGTTTCACCATAAGCTACTTCTTTGTATGTAGGATTTTTTTCATCGCCTCCCGCAAAACCGGCTTCAACATGTTTTACTCCTTTTAATTCTTCAAACACGGCTTCTACGCACCAGAAGCAACCGGCCCCAAGAGTGGCCTTGTTGAGGTTATTTGCATCCATATTATATGATTCAGTTGAGTTATTATTTTGTTGTGCCTTGGAAGAACATGCTGCAATAATAAAAAACGGCAACACAAGTAGAAAAAGGTTTCTGCATTTCATAGCGTAAATGTATTTCATTTCTGTTGGTATATAACCATACGATATAACAACGGTGATGGATTTATCATTCTTATAAGAAAATTCATTTATTTGGAGGAAAATTAACAAAATTCCTGGTTGTAGATAATGTCAACTCGGGACAAGGAAGAATCTATTTAGGGCTCTGTCGGGATTTTCCTCATCGGAGAAATGGACAAGACAGTTAGAAGCCCCGGAGTTTTAGTCTTTTGCCTAATCTGTCTTAATGGGTATCCCTTTTGGCTTGATCCGCCGGTAGTCGGACGCAGTCCAAAAGAGACGAAAAGATCAAGAATTTAACTTACCTGATTTGACGTCAGAAAAGACGTTGTATTATGCGTTGCCAAATCAGGCTCAAACAGAAATTCTTCCGGTTCACCTTTTGCTATATGAGAGCGTAGGTAGAGGATGGAATTACCAGGAATCAAAATGTCAGCCGGCACATACAGTGGAATAAGAATCTAAAAGGAGAGCGCTTCTCCCGAAAGCATTCGGGAAATGACAGCTTGTGGCAGTGACGACTTTGCAAAGCCCTCTACTGTTGAGTGTATAGATTACCGTGGGACCGCCACCATAGATTAAGAACACTCAGGGTGAATAGAGCCTCATGGACTACAGAACATTGAGCATCAAACCACTGAATCCATCTCGATATTCTGAGTCAAGCTCAGAACATTAGGTTAGTTAGAGTGTAGGAGGTTTTTCTTATCTACTCAATGCATT